>NZ_JALQDD010000016.1:0-69176 GCF_023631405.1 Caballeronia sp. GAWG2-1 | reverse complement strand
GTCAGCTCGCTGTCCACGGGAGTGAGTTCGCTGTCCACGGGCATCAGCTCGCTGTCCACAGGTATCAGCTCGCTGTCGACGTCGTCTTCGACGGCGATCAGTTCGCTCTCGACCGGTGTTAGCTCGCTGTCCACAGGCATCAGCTCGATGTCCACGTCGTCTTCGACGGCGGTCAGCTCGCTGTCCACGGGTGTTGATTCGCTCTCAACAGGCGTCAGCTCGTTGTCCACGTCGTCTTCGACGGCGATGAGTTCGTTGTCCACGGGTATCGACTCCATTTCGACGTCTTCGTCAACGGCCATCACCTCGCTGTCGACCGGTGTTGACTCGCTCTCGACGGGTGTCAATTCGCTGTCGACGTCGTCTTCAACGACGATCAATTCGATGTCCACGGGCGTGGATTCCTTGTCGACGGGCATGTCCTCGCTCTCGACAGGTGTGTCCTCGCTCTCGACGGGCTTCAGTTCGCTCTCCACGTCGATCTCGACGACCGTCAACTCGATGTCGACCACTGTGAACTCACTGTCGACGGGCATCGACTCGATGTCGACGACCGTGAGCACTGCGATGACCGACGTCACGAGCATCTCGACGGCCATGAGCACTGCCGCGAACGGGGGTGGCATCAAGTACTTCCATGCCAACTCCGTTCTGATCGACTCGTCGGCAACGGGCAAGAACTCGATCGCAATCGGCGGCAACGCCGTGGCGACGGCCGACAACGCGGTGGCTTTGGCTACCAACGCTGTCGCCGACCAGGCGAACACAGTGTCGTTCGGCAACAGCACGGACAAGCTGCGTATTACCAACATCGCGAACGGTATTGCTGACAGTGACGTTGCAACGGTTGGTCAGTTGAAGGATTCTGGCCTCTACGGCAATCAAACCGCGAAGACGGCCGCAACGTTCGACACGGATGCCAACGGCAACACCGACTACAGCAACATCACGCTGAGCGGCGCCCAAGGCACGCAGATCCATGGCGTTCAAGCAGGTGTCGCTCCGACCGACTTGGCCAATAAGGCGCAGCTCGACGCGCTGGCCAGTTCCATCCAGAACGTCACCGCGAGTGCGAATCCGCTCTTTGCGGCTGATGGCGACCGCACGACCGAAGCGGCCGTGGCTAGCGGTCCGCACGCTGTAGCAAGCGGCGCTAACGCACAAGCCACGGGCATGAACACCACCGCAATGGGCACGAATGCCCTTGCGAGCGGGAACTACGCAACGGCGATCGGCGCAGGCAGCCAGGCTACGGCGGACAACTCCGTTGCCTTGGGTGCAAGTTCCGTGGCGGATCGTGCTCAGACGGTGTCGGTTGGTGCGGTGGGAAGTGAGCGTCAGATCACCAACGTCGCGGCTGGTACGCAAGACACGGATATGGTCAACGTGAACCAGTTGAACGACGCGGTCGCGCAATCCAACAGCTACACGGACGGTGCGGTTGCCGGGATGCAAAGCCAGGTCACCAACATCGGTCGCACCGCCTACTCGGGTATTGCAGCGGCTACGGCTCTGGCCATGGTCCCGCACATCGATCAGGACAAGGATATGTCCGTCGGTGTAGGCGGCGCCGCGTATCAGGGTTATGCGGCGGCTGCCGTCGCGATGAACCTGCGCGTCACGCAGAACCTCGTGTTGCAGGCGGGTGCGGGTACGAGCCGCAATGGCACCGTGTACAGCGCCAACGCTTCGTACCGGTGGTAAAGCAAACTTCCTGACGTGACAGTCAGGAAGCAAAGCCTGGGCATTCGCGTAGTCGCGCGTTTGCCCAGGCGCTCGATTCAAGCAACCATCAATTACCCGGCAGTTGAAAGATGTTCAAGTATCTTATTTCCATCATCTCCGCAGCGGCAATGTTGTCTGCATGCACCACCGACACAGGCATGGCCTATACGGCTCGAAAGGTGAACATCGCAAATCAGGGCGAAGCCTATCGTGTCACATGCTCCGGTCTGTTCGAGTCGCAGAAGTCGTGCATGAGCGCGGCGACAAAGATTTGCCAGGATCGCCAAGTGGTTTTGGTGCAGGCAGTCGACGGTCTGCAAGGCAATCAAGGCCGCAACGATCCGCGCGAGATCACCTTCACCTGCGGTTCTGCCGCATCGACCGCGAATCCGGCGTCTTGATTCAAGCTGTTCGAATTAGCGCGAAGCAATAGGCACGAAAGAGCCGACTCTCAACGAGAGTCGGCTTTTTTCACATTCAAGCGACGGCGCGCGCATCCAAATTCAGCTTTATGTTGTCCTTCGACCGCTTTACGGACGACTTTCCCGCTTACCAGTAAAATCCCGATTCTTCGGCGCGGTGCACGCGCTTGCCTGTTGCTTCTTTGCAGCGACGGCAAACGCACGCATAGCGCCAAAAACCTCAACAAAATCAAAGGAGGCGTCATGCCGGCCGTCCACGGGAGCATGCTCCTGCTCTATGCGGTGATCGCGATCGCGGTTCTGATCCTGATGATCGCGCGTTTTAAGGTTTACCCGTTTCTCGTTCTGATCATCGTGTCCGTGCTGCTCGCGCTTGCGGTCGGCATGCCGATGGACAAGATCGTCAAGGCGTTCGAGACCGGCAACGGCAATACGCTCGGGCATATTGCCATCGTCGTGGGTCTCGGCACGATGCTCGGCAAAATGATGGCGGAATCCGGCGGCGCCGAGCGCGTCGCCAATACGCTGATCAATGTCTTCGGCGAAAAGAACATTCACTGGGCGATGATGGTCGTGGCGATCATCGTGGGCTTGCCGGTGTTCTTCGAGGTGGGTTTCGTGCTGCTGATTCCGATCGCGTTCAATGTCGCCAAACGCACGGGCAAGTCCTTGCTGCTGATCGGTCTGCCGATGGTCGCCGGCCTTTCGGTCGTGCACGGTCTGATTCCGCCGCACCCGGCCGCGTTGCTCGCGGTGCAGGCGTATCACGCCGATATCGGCAGGACGATTGCGTATGGTCTGATCGTCGGGATTCCGACCGCCATTGTCGCCGGGCCGCTTTTTGCGCTCATGATCCACAAGTACATCAAGCTGCCGGACGCCAATGCGCTGGCCGACCAGTTCATCAGCAAGCATGGCGATACGGAAAAAAAGCGCGATCTGCCGAGCTTCGGCATTACGCTCTTCACCATTCTGTTGCCGGTGATTCTCATGCTCGTCGGCAGTTGGGCTGACTTGGTCTTCACGCCGAAGACGCTGCCCAACGACCTGCTACGCTTCGTCGGTCAGTCCGACATGGCGCTTCTGATTGCCGTGCTGGTCAGTTTCTGGACTTTCGGTGCGGCGCGCGGCTTCAATCGCGATCAGATCCAGAAGTTCTGCGGCGAATGTCTTGCGCCGATCGCGGGCATCACGCTGATCGTGGGCGCGGGCGGCGGTTTCGGCAATATCCTGCGTGAGAGCGGCATTTCTCAGCAGATCGTCGCCACCGCTTCGCAAGCGAATCTCTCGCCCTTGCTGCTCGGCTGGTTCGTCGCCGCGCTGATTCGCCTGGCCACCGGCTCGGCGACTGTCGCCATGACGACCGCATGCGGTATCGTGGCGCCGATTGCAGCGGCGGCAGGCGGTCACGTCAGTCCCGAGTTGCTGGTACTTGCTACCGGCTCTGGCTCGCTGATCTTCTCGCACGTGAACGATGGCGGCTTCTGGCTGATCAAAGAGTATTTCGGGATGACGGTCGGACAGACGTTCAAGACCTGGTCGTTGCTCGAAACGCTGATTTCCCTGATGGGTTTAGGTTTGACCTTCGCGCTCGCGGCGGTCGTGTAAGGAGATTTTGATGATTCTCATCGCGATGGGCGTCTCGGGCGCCGGCAAAACCCGCATCGGCGAAATGCTGGCGGAACGCCTGCAGTGCCCGTTCACTGACGGCGACGCGTTCCACAGCGCCGCCAACAAGGAAAAGATGCACAAGGGCATCCCGCTGACGGACGACGACCGCTGGCCGTGGCTCAAGACGATCCGCGCGGCGATCGAAGAGAAAAAGCGCGCGGGCGAAACGGCGGTGTTCACGTGCTCGTCGTTGAAGCGCTCGTATCGCGACATCTTGCGCGATGGCGACAAGGACGTCGTTTTCGTCTATCTGCAAGGCACGTTCGACGTGTTGAAGGAGCGCCTGCAGACGCGTACAGGCCACTTCTTCGAGCCGTCGCTGTTGCAAAGCCAGCTCGATACGCTCGAGGAGCCGGGCGAAGACGAGGCGATCATCGAGAGTATTGAACTCACGCCTGAGCAGATCGTGGATAACGTGATCGAGAAGCTCAAGACGCGCTGAGTCAGGAGCGATAGGCATCAAAAAAGGCCCCGCGTGTTCAAGCGCGGGGCCTTCTTTTATGAAGCGAGCAAGTGCGGAAGGGCCGGCTCAAGCGGCCCGATCGAACGTCAAGCAATTCGCTTCGCCAGCTCGACCGCCTTGCCGATATACGAACCCGGCGTCATGTCGAGCAGCAACTGCTTCGCATTCGCGGGAATCGCGAGACCATTGATGAACGTCTGCAAGCCTTCGCGCGTGATGCCTTTGCCGCGCGTCAGTTCCTTCAGTTGCTCATACGGATTCTCGATGCCGAAACGGCGCATCACCGTTTGCACGGGCTCGGCGAGCACTTCCCAGCAATTGTCGAGATCTTCGTTCAGGCGCGCCGCGTTCACCTCGAGCTTGTCCAGACCGCGGATCAGCGCGTCGTAGGAGAGCAGCGAGTAGCCGAATGCCACGCCGATATTGCGCAGCACCGTCGAATCGGTGAGGTCGCGCTGCCAGCGCGAAATCGGCAGCTTGTCGGAAAGATGGCGCAGCGTCGCGTTCGCGAGGCCGAGATTGCCTTCCGAGTTTTCGAAGTCGATTGGGTTGACCTTGTGCGGCATCGTCGATGAACCAATCTCGCCCGCTTTCGTGCGCTGCTTGAAGTAGCCAAGCGAGATGTATCCCCACACGTCGCGATCGAGGTCGAGCAGAATCGTGTTCGCGCGCGCGACGGCATCGAACAGTTCGGCCATGTAGTCGTGCGGCTCGATCTGGATCGTGTACGGATTGAACGTGAGCTTCAAACGGTTTTCGACGACATCCTTCGAAAACGCTTCCCAGTCGAACTCCGGATACGCTGACAGATGCGCGTTGTAATTGCCGACCGCGCCGTTCATCTTGCCAAGCAGCGGCACCTCGACGATACGTTCGATGGCGCGCGACAGACGCGCCGCAACGTTGGCGATTTCCTTGCCGAGCGTCGTCGGGCTCGCCGGCTGGCCGTGCGTGCGCGAGAGCATTGGCTGTTCGGCGTGTGCGTGCGCGAGCTTCACCAGGCGCTCGTGCACCGAGCGCAGCGCGGGCACGATCACATGCTCGCGCGCGCCGGCGAGCATGAGCCCGTGCGACGTGTTGTTGATATCTTCCGACGTACACGCGAAGTGAATGAACTCGCTCGCGCGTTCCAGTTCCGGCTGACCCTTGACCGATTCCTTCAGCCAGTATTCGACTGCCTTCACATCATGATTCGTGACGCGCTCGATGTCCTTGATGCGCGCCGCGTCGTGCGCCGTGAAGCGCTCGGCCAAGCTCAGCAGAAATTGCTCGGATGCCTCGGAGAAGCGCGGCACTTCGGCGAAGCCCGCACGCGACAGCGCGATCAGCCAATGAATTTCGACCGTCACGCGGTGACGCATGAATGCGGCCTCGGAGAGCCATTCGCGCAGGGCTTCGGTCTTGGAGGCGTAGCGACCGTCGAGCGGCGAAAGCGCGGTGAGCGCGAAGAGGGTATCGGGACGGGTATCGGACATGATGGCTTGGCGTGTCAGCTTCTGCTTGCGGCTGGAAGGAAAAGACGGCAGAAGTGCGCATTTTACCATCGGATGCGTCCCAATCCCGGCGCGCCTCAGCCTTGGGCGCGCAATTCCCGGTCTAGCGCGTCGAGTTGCGCGGGCGTGCCGACGTTCTCCCAGCGGCCTACGTACAACTCGCCGGTGGCGCGTCTGCCCGCGATGGTCTCGCGGTAATACGGCGTCAGCGCGCGGCGCGTACCCGGAGTCAGGTCATGGAACATGCGCGTGTCGTAGAGACCGATGTTGCCGAACGTATGGCGCGGCGCGCCGTCGATGGCGAGCAGTCCGTCTTCGCGCAACGCAAAGTCGCCGTTTGGATGGAAGGGCGGATTGGGCACCATCACGAGATGCATGCCGGGCGTATCGCGCGATGCGAGCTTGTCGGCGCGTTCGCCGAGCGACGCATAGTCGAACTCGCAGAACACATCGCCGCTCACCGCGATAAAAACGCCGCGCCCGATCAGATGCAGCGCCTGCGCGATTCCACCCGCCGTTTCCAGCGCGTCGGTCTCGGCGGAATAGCGCAACTCGACGCCCCAGCGCGAACCGTCGCCGAGCGCGTCTTCGATCTGCTCGCCGAGCCACGCGTGATTGATGACGATGGTTTGGATGCCCGCCGCCGCGAGCCGCTCGATCTGCCAGACGATCAATGGCTTGCCGCCGACTTCAAGCAGCGGCTTCGGGCAGGAATCGGTGAGCGGGCGCATGCGTTCGCCGCGGCCGGCGGCGAAGATCATCGCCGTGTTGAGGGTTTGACTCATGGCCGCTCAGAACGTATAGCCGACTTCGATCGCGCGGCCTTCCCACTGATCGAGCAGACGCGCGAAGGGGAAGAGCGGCGCGTAGCGTTCGGCCACCTTGCGCGCGTAGCCGATGAAGCGCGGCAAGTCCGCCAGATAGTGCGACTTGCCATCGCGATAATGAATGCGCGCGAACAGCCCGAGCACCTTGATGTGCCGCTGCAGGCCCATCCACTCGACCTGACGATAGAACTCGCCGAAGTCCGCATCGACCGGAAGGCCGGCCTTTCGCGCGCGTTCCCAGTAGTACACGATGCAGTCGAGCTGAAACTCTTCGTCCCAGCTGATGAACGCGTCGCGCATGAGCGATGCGATGTCGTACGCAATCGGCCCGTACACCGCGTCCTGAAAATCCAGCACGCCGGGGTTCGGCTCCGCGACCATCAGATTGCGCGGCATGAAGTCGCGCAGCATGAAAGTGCGCGGTTGCGCGAGCGCGCTTTTGACGAGCAGATCGAAGGTCTTGTCGAGCGTCTTGCGCTCGGCTTGTGTGACCTCGCGGCCAAGGTGACGGCCGATGAACCACTCGGGCATCAACTCCATCTCGCGACGCAGGAACGCTTCGTCGAACGGCGGGAGCACGCCTTCGCGCGAAGTCTGCTGAAAGCGGATCAGCGCGTCGATGGCGTCGCGCATGAGCCCGCGCGCGTTCTTTTCATCGAGGACGGAGATGTAGGTGGTCGTGCCGAGATCGGTCACGAGCATGAAGCCGGCCTCGAAGTCGGCTTCGAGAATCTTCGGTACATGCACGTTGGCGGTTTCGAGCAAGCCTGCCACTTGCACGAACTCGCGGCATTTCTCGGGCGGCGGGGCATCGACGGCGATGAGCGTGCTGCCATGCTCCGATGCGCTCTCCAGCCGGAAGTAGCGGCGAAAGCTGGCGTCGGCCGACGCGGGCGCGAGCGTCGCGACATCGAGCCGGTAACGATCGGTGAGGGTTTGCAGCCACGAACGAAGTTGTTCGAAGCGGGAATCGGGGGGAATGTGCGTCATAAATTCGAGAGGCAAAACATCTTGCCATATAATACCCCACGACTTTTTTAAGCGATCCGTTTCAAGCCTGGCGCCAGGCCCGACGACTGTCCGCGTCACCGTTCGATCGAGTGTCGTCCCTGCCTGGCAACGGACCGTCCAGTTTCGACCTCGACGCATGTGCGGTCACAGCGCGGCCAAAAGCGCGGCCGCAGACTTGTCGGCATCGCGCTCAGGACGCGAACGGGATCGAACCGCCACCCATACATGCCGCCACGACAGTTTCCCGCATCGAAGATTCCAGGCGACGCTCAGCCACGCCGGCGGCGGCTCGTCGCCGCGCTTTTATCCGTTCCGGGCCTGATGCCCGCTTTCGCGCACGCTCAGCTTGCAGGACCCGCAGCCGAACCGCAGCCAATCGACGGTCCCGGCAGCCTGCGTCTCGCGCCCCAACTGGAAGAGCGCCCGCTGAAGAGCGGCCAGCAGCCAACGAGTTTTCTTCTCGGCGACAAGACCACTGGCACGTCCGACGAGGACATGGCGGCGAAAGGTTCGGCGGAAATCCGGCGCACGGTGACGGTCATAAAGGGCGATGCGCTCCATTACGACCAGGACACCGACATGGCCGATGCTTTCGGCAATGTTAGGCTCATCAACAACGGCGTGTCGTTCGTGGGTCCCGAAGCGCATTTGAAGGTGGAGGCGAACGAAGGGTTCATGACGAACCCGAAGTACCACTTCCTGCTGACGGGCGGCTCGGGCAGCGCGGAGCGCATCGATATCATCGATAACGAGCGGGCGCGTGTCGATCACGGCACCTACACGGCCTGCGCGTGCGAAACCAATCCGGCCTGGTACATCAAGGGCAGTTCGTTCGATTTCGATACCGGCGCCGAAGACGGCGTCGCGCATAACGGCGTGCTGTTCTTCCAGGGCGTGCCGGTATTCGCAAGCCCGTGGCTGTCGTTTCCGTTGACGGGCGACCGCCGCAGTGGCTTTCTGCCGCCGACTTTTTCGGTGAGTTCGAACACGGGCTTCGAACTGACGGCGCCGTACTATTTCAACATCGCGCCTAATCGCGATCTGACGGTGACGCCGCGCGTCATGACGCAGCGCGGTGTGCTGATGGAAGCGACGTACCGCTATCTGTCGCCTACTTACTCCGGCTCGTTCACTGGCGACTATTTGCCGAACGACCGCGAAACGCACACGAACCGCTATGCCATCTTCTGGAAGCATTTTCAGAACTTCGGCGGCGGCTTTGCGGGTTACGTCAATTACAACAAGGTTTCGGACAGTCAGTATCCGGAAGACCTGGGCAACGCGTCGAACCAGTTCCTGAACGGCACGCAGTTGCTCTACCAGCAGGAAGCGGGTCTGACCTACAGCAACGGACCGTGGTCCGTGCTTGCGCGCGAACAGCGCTGGCAGACGTTGCAGCCGTCGGTCCCGCCGTATGCGCGCGAACCGCAGTTGAACGTGCAGTACAGCAAGTTCAACGTCGGCGGTTTCGATTACGGCGCCGAAGCGGATTTCACGCGCTTCACGATCACCGAGGAAGGCGCGACCGACGGTCAGCGCATGTACTTCAACCCGTACGTGAGTTACGGGGTCAACGCGCCGGGCTACTTTGTCACGCCGAAGATTCAGTGGCACTTCGCCTCTTACGACCTGAGCCATATCGCGACCGGGCCGATTGCGGGCCAACCGCTGACGCCGGCAGGTCAGCCGAAGAACTTCACCGAATCGATCCCGACGCTCAGTTTCGACTCGGGTCTCGTGTTCGACCGCTCGGTGCGGCTTTTCGGCCAGGACTACATCCAGACGCTGGAACCGCGGCTTTACTACGTCTACACGCCGTATCACAACCAGAATTTCGCGCCGATCTTCGATACCGCCGAAGCCGACTTCGGTCTCGCCGAGATCTACACGCCGAACACGTTCGTCGGCAACGACCGGATCGCGGACGCTAACCGCATCACGGCGGGCCTCACGACGCGCTTCATCAACCCGGCGACGGGCGATGAACGTGCGCGTTTCGTCATCGCGCAGCAGTACTATTTCACGAGCCAGCGCGTCACGATCTCCGAGGATCAGCCGATCAACGAGGCCAAGCACTCGGACCTCATCGCGGGCGCGGCGATCAAGCTGGGAGCTGGTTTCGCCTCGGAAACCGCGTTCCAATATAATGTCGACAATAATCAGCTCGTGCGCTCGAGCATCGGCTTCGCGTTCAGCCCGGCCGACCGCAAGGTGATCAACGTCGGCTACCGCTACACGCGTTCCAACCAGACCACGCTCGTGAACGAGCCGATCAACCAGATCCTGGTGTCCGGCGAGTGGCCGCTCACGAATCGTCTCTATGCGGTCGCTCGTGTCAATTATGATCTTGCGAGTCATCGGCTCGTCGACGGCCTCGTGGGCTTCCAGTACGATGCCGACTGCTGGGCGCTTGGTTTCGGCGCGCAACGTTACGCCAATGGCGTCAACACCAGCGGTCAGCCCTCGTCCGGCACGCGCGTGCTCGCGCAGCTTACGTTCAAGGGCCTGTCGAACGTCGACAACGGCCTCGTCAGCGCGTTCCGCGCGAGCGTCCAGGGCTACCAGCCTCCGCCGCCAGCAGCGCCGCCGCTCGCCCGCTACAGCAACTACGAGTGAGCCTCGGGGAACGCAGGCGGACAAGGCATCCTCTAACACGCAGCTAAGAAGCAGTAAGGCGGCTCGCCAGAACCGCACGAGAAGCAGCATACGAACGGGCACGACCCGTATTTGATGGAGTATCTGTGGCAAACGTGAATATGTTTCGATCGACGGTAGTTGCAACAAGCGTGATCGCTGCCGCTCTGATCCTGAATTCGCCGGCCGGTGCGCAGGCGTTGTCGAATGGCAGCAGTGCCCAAGTCACCGATTCGGTCGTCGCGATCGTCAACGACGGCGTCATTACGCGGCGCGAACTCGAAGACCGCTCGCGCCTCATCGCGCAACGTCTGCAACAACAGAACGCGCCGGTGCCGCCCGCTGAACAATTGCAGCAGCAGGTGCTCGATCAGATGGTGCTCGAGCGCATTCAGTTGCAGCGCGCGAAGGAAGACAACATCGTCGTCGACGACGCCACCGTGAACCGCACGCTCGAGCGTCTCGCGCAGCAAAACCAGATGACGCTCGACGTCTACCGCTCGCGCATCGAGGCGCAAGGCGTGCCTTGGGCCACCTTCACGCGCGACGCCCGCACCGAACTCACGCTCTCCAAGCTGCGCGAAAAGGAAGTGGACAGCAAGATCACCGTGTCCGACGGCGAAGTGGCGAACTACATCGCCAGCCAGCGCGGTCCCGGCGCGCGTAACTCGAGCGATCTGCACCTGCAGCACATCATGTTCAAGCTGCCTTCCGACGCATCTTCCGCCGATGTCGCGAAGGTGCAGGCGCAAGCCGACGCGGTGCTTAAGCAAGCGCAAAACGGCGACGACTTCGCGAAACTTGCCAAGCAGAATTCGCAGGACACGGACGCAGGCAAGGGCGGCGACCTCGGCTTTCGCACGCCGGGCACGTTGCCAGCGGGCATCGTGTCGGCGGTGGCCACGCTGCGTCCCGGTCAGGTCGTGCCGACGCTTCTGCGCACCGACGGCGGCTTCGAGATCGTCAAGCTGGTCGAACGCCGCGCGAGCCAGGGCACCGCGGCCGATGCGCCGAAGCTCGTGCAGACGCACGTGCGTCACATTCTGCTGCGCGTGTCGGATGGCATGTCGGAACAGTCGGCGCGCCAGAAGCTGCTCGACATCAAGCAGCAAGTGCTCTCGGGCGGCGATTTCGCGAACTTCGCGCGCACGTATTCGCAAGACGGTTCGGCCTCGCAAGGCGGCGACCTCGGCTGGATCAGCCCGGGCGAAACCGTGCCCGAGTTCGAACGCGCGATGAACAGCCTGCAGGACGAAGCCGTGAGCGACCCGGTGCGCAGCGAATACGGCTATCACCTGATCCAGGTGCTGGGCCGGCGCGACGCGGAAGGGTCGGCCACGCAGCAGCTCGATATCGCGCGTCAGGCCATTGGTCAGCGCAAGGCGGAACAGGCGTACTCCGACTGGCTGCGCGAACTGCGTGACACCGCCTACGTGCAGTACAAGGGCATTGCGGCGCAAGCCCAGCAGTAAGACAGCATGAACGCCGACACCCATCCGCTCGCCCCGGCGATCACCATCGCGATCACCACGGGCGAACCGGCGGGCGTCGGTCCGGAATTGACGGCGGCCGCCTTGCAGGAAGCGCACGCGCGCTGGCCGTTAGCGCGCTTCGTCGTGCTGGGCGACCGCGAGTTGCTCAAGGCACGCGCCGCGTCCTGGCCTGCCGCGCATGGTGGAATCGAGATCGAGCATCATGCGCTTGCCGCGCCCGCCGAGGCCGGCAAGCTGAACGCGGCCAACGGCCGTTACGTGCTGAATCTGCTCGATGCAGCCATCGACGGCGCGCTCGCAGGCCGGTTCGACGCCATCGTTACCGCACCGCTGCAAAAGAGCACGATCAACGACGCCGGCGTGCCTTTCATCGGCCACACCGAATATCTCGCCGAGCGCACGCATACGCCGCAAGTCGTGATGATGCTGGCGGGCACGGGCGAGCGGCCATTGCGCGTTGCGCTTGCCACCACGCATCTGCCGCTGAAGGACGTGTCCGCGGCACTGACCATCGACGGATTGGTCGAGACGCTGCGCATCATCGATCACGATCTGCGCGCGCATTTCGGCCTCGCCGCGCCGCGTATTCTCGTGACCGGGCTGAACCCGCATGCGGGCGAGAACGGTTATCTCGGCCGCGAGGAAATCGATGTCATCGCGCCCGCGCTCGAATGTGCTCGCGCGCTCGGTATCGACGCGCCGGGTCCGTATCCGGCGGATACTCTGTTTCAGCCGCGCTATCTGAAAGACGCCGATTGCGTGCTCGCGATGTTCCACGACCAGGGCTTGCCGGTACTGAAATTCGCAACCTTTGGCGAAGGCATCAATGTCACGCTGGGTTTGCCGATCATCCGCACTTCCGTCGATCACGGCACGGCGCTCGATCTCGCGGGCACGGGCCGCGCCGATGCGGGCAGCATGATCGCGGCCATCGACGCCGCCGTCACGATGGCGCGCCACAAGCACCGAGACAAGCGCGGCGTCTGAGCGTCGCGCGGTTCTTCATTCACATCAGTTTCAAAGGCGTCAGACCGATGTCCACCAGACACCAGGGCCATTTCGCGCGCAAGCGCTTCGGGCAGAACTTTCTCGTCGATCAAGGCGTGATCGATTCGATCGTCGATACGATCGCGCCGAAACACGGCGAACGCATGGTCGAAATTGGACCGGGTCTTGCCGCGCTGACCGAGCCGCTGATCGAACGGGTGGCCACGCCCGAGTCGCCGCTGCACGCAGTGGAACTCGACCGCGATTTGATCGGCCGGTTGGAAAAGCGCTTTGGCGAGCGTCTCGTCGTGCATTCCGCCGATGCGCTCGAATTCGACTTCGGCTCGCTCGCGCTGGAAGGCGACAAGCCGACGCTGCGTATCGTCGGGAATCTGCCGTACAACATTTCGAGTCCGCTCTTGTTCCACCTGACGAGCTTCGCGCCCAAGGTGATCGACCAGCACTTCATGCTGCAGGACGAAGTGGTCGATCGCATGATTGCCGCGCCCGCCAGCAAGGACTACGGCCGCCTGTCCGTAATGCTGCAATACCGCTACGTGATGGACAAGCTGATCGACGTGCCGCCCGAATCTTTCCAGCCGCCGCCGAAGGTGAATTCCGCGATCGTGCGGATGATTCCGTTCGCGCCGCACGAACTGCCCGTGGTGGATGAGGCGACCTTGAGTGAAGTCGTCAAGGCTGCTTTCGCGCAGCGTCGCAAGGTCCTGCGCAACAATCTCGGCGCGTATCGCGACAGAATCGACTTCGACGCGCTCGGCTTCGATCTCGCGCGTCGCGCCGAAGAAGTGCCGGTGGCGGAGTTCGTTGCGCTGGCACAAGCGCTCGTGCGGGCTTGAGTGTCATAGACATAGCGCGGCGCTCGAAACGTCCGAAAGCAGCCGCATGAGACGTTCGAGCCGCATGCGCTGGTCGCGATGCAGGCCGCGCGTCGCGCTGACCTGCTGCACGCGACTGCGCCAGTACGTCTGGCCGAACAGCGAATTCGCGCCTTCCTTCGACAGGACGCGTTCCAGATGCACGATGGCGGCATCGACTGTCTGCGTGGTGTAAGGGCTCGTTGCGCTCACTTGTTCTCCTCGTTCTGTTCGTTCTTCGGCGGATGCGAGTGAGTCATTGTGCAAGCCCGCAGGGACAAATCGCGTCCCGAAGAAACGCGTTCCAACGCGACGCGATTCGTTCATTGCGGCTGCTATCATCGTCGCTCCGCGCGGTCATCGAGTACATCAAAAAGGAGGCAACGCCATGCGGTTCGTTCACGCGGCGGATATCCATCTGGACAGCCCGTTGCACGGTCTCGCCGCTTATGCCGACGCGCCCGCCGATCTCTTGCGCAACGCCACGCGCGATGCATTCACGAAGCTCGTCGATGTCGCGCTCGAAGAGGCGGTGGACTTCATGGTCATCGCGGGCGATCTCTACGACGGCACCTGGCGCGACTACAACACGGGCATCTTCTTTTGCCGCGAGATGGGGCGCTTGCGACGCGCGGGCATTCCGGTTTATGTGCTCTTCGGCAATCACGACGCCGAGAGCGAGATGACGAGCCAGTTGCAGCTGCCCGACAACGTGCACACGTTTTCGAGCAGAAAGCCGCAGACCTTTCGACTCGACGCCCTGAAGGTGGCGCTGCACGGCCACAGCTTCAAGGAAAAAGCGGTCACGACGAATCTCGTCACCGCGTATCCGCAGCCGGTCGAGGGCTACTTCAACATCGGCGTGTTGCATACCGCGCTCGAAGGCAGCGCGGCGCACGCGAGTTACGCGCCGTGCTCGATCGCCGAGTTGCACGCGCGGCAATATCACTACTGGGCGCTTGGCCACGTGCACGATTTCGCCATCTGGCAAGAGGCCTCCACGATCGTGTTTCCTGGCAACCTTCAGGGCCGCAACATCCGCGAAACGGGCCGGCGCGGCGCGGTGATCGTCCACGTTTCGGAGACGGAAGAGGTGAGCGTCGAGCGGCTTTTCATCGATGTCTTGCGCTGGGAGTCCGTTATCGTCGATGCCAGCGAAGCCGTCACGCTCGATGACGTCGCGCTCGCGGTCGGACGCGCGCTCGATGCGCTCGTCGAATCCGCCGCGCAACCCGTGCCGCTCGCGGTGCGGGTGACCATCACCGGCGCGACCGAAGCGCATGGCGCGCTATTCGGTCTCGAAGCGCAACTGCGCGCCGAAGTGTTGGCGCAGATCGCGGCGATCAGCCACGACCGTCTGTGGCTGGAAAAAGTGAAGATCGCGACGCAGCCGATCGTGCATTCGAGCGCGGCGGGCGAACCGTTCGCCGGCGGCGCCGATGCGCTCGCCGACCTGCACGCCTTGTTGGTCGAAGCCGAGTCCGACCCGGAATTTCTAAGCATGTTGAAAGAGCGTTTGATCGGTCTGGCGTCGCAGGCGCCGAGTGAATTACAAAAGTCGGTGCCCGAACTCGAATACGTGCGAAACGACGATCTCGCGCGGATCGTCGCCGAAGTGCGCTCTGGTCTGATCGCCCAACTCGCGGATGCGGAATAGGCTCATGCGCATCGGCAAGCTAGAACTGATTCGCTTTGGCAAGTTCACGGATCGCGTCATCGAATTTCCGGCGGCGCCCCAGGATTTTCACTTCATCGTCGGACCGAACGAGGCGGGCAAGTCGACCATCAAGACGGCGATTGCCGAATTGCTGTTCGGCATTCCGCAGCGCTCGCCGCTCGCGTTCGTGCATCCGCAGAGCGATCTGCAACTCGGCGCAACGCTGCAACTGAACGACGAGACGCTCGCGTTTCATCGCACCAAGAGCCGCAAGGCGTCGCTTGCCAAAGCCAATGGCGACGCGCTCGCCGCCGATGCGCTCGCGCCCTTCATCGGCACGGCGGACAAGAGCTTCTTCGAGCAGATGTACTGTCTCGGCCACGAAGGATTGATTGCGGGCGGACGAAGCATTCTCGATGCATCGAGCGATGTCGGGCAGGTGCTGTTTCAATCGGCTGCGGGCATTGCGAGTCTTGGCGCCGTGCGGCAACGCCTGGCCGAGGAGGCGGACGCGCTCTGGGCCAAGCGCAAGTCAGGCGACCGCGCGTATTACATCGGCCTCAAGCAATTCGAGGAAGCCACGAGCGAACTAAAGATGGCAAGCGTGCGCACGACGCAATGGCGCAAGACATATACGGCGGTCGATGAAGCCGAGGAGCGCGGCCGCGCGCTCGAAACGCGTCGCGCGGAACTCGAAGCGAAACGCGGCAAGCTGGAGCGGATTCGCCGCGTCGCGCCGTATTTGAACGTGTGGCGCGAGAAGGCGGCCGAGCTTGCGGAACTCGGCGAAGTCACCGATCTTCCCGCCGACGCCGAAGCTGTCTTGCAAAGCGCGCTGACACGGCTTGCATCGGCGCAAACCGCGCACGAGCTGCACGCGAAGGCGACGGCGCAACGTCAGGCGGAGCTGAACGAAATCCGTATCGACCACGCGTTGCTCGCGCTGGAAACCCGGATACGCGCGCTCGACACCACGCGTCATCGGTGCGCGCATCACGCGACCGACATCGCGCGACTCGAACACGATGTCGCCGCGCGCTTGCGCCAAGTCGCGCAGGATTGCGCGGAACTCGGCTGGCCGCAAAACGAAGCGGGCGCGCGTCAGGCGCTGCCCGGACAGCTTGCGTTGCAGACGGTCACGAGCCTGATGCGCGAACGCGGCACGTTGGAGACGGCGGCGCGCAATGCGGCGCGCTCGGTCGATGAAACGCTCGCCCAGATCGGGACATTGAAGGTGCGACTTGGCGGCATCGCCGAGGGCGAGGTCTCGCAGGAGTTGCGTCGCGCGCTGCGGCAGGCGCAGAAGTATCGCGAAACGGGCGCGGCGCAAGACCGTCTCGGCGACGCGCGCCGCGAAGCCGCGCAAGCGCTCGAAGCGGGCCTTGCATCGCTTGGCCAATGGTCGCGGCCAATTGCCGAACTGCAAGCGATGAATTTGCCGTCGATCGAGCGTATCGCCATCTTGCGCAGCGAGCGGCAGGAGTTCGCGCTTCGGCTGATGCGCGCCGCCGATCGCATGAACGAAGCGCACGACGCGCTGCACGCCACGCAAGCCGAACTCGCCGATTTCACGCAGACGCATGATGTCGTCACGGGCGATCAGGTTCGCGGTGCTCGCAAGACGCGCGATACCGCGTGGCACGCGCTCAAGAGTGGCGCGACGCCGCTCGATTCGGGCGCGCCGCTTTTCGAGACGGCGATGCACACCGCCGATGACCTTGCGGACCGCAGACTCGATTCCATCGGACAAGCCACGCAGTTCAGCGCGTTGCAGCGTCGCATGGCGGTCGATCAGGAAACCCTCGCACGAAGGCAACACAGCGCGGACGAAGCCGCAAAAGCGCTCGCGGACGTCGATGCGGCGTGGCACGCGCTCGCATCACAAAGTCAGATCGCGGAGATGGCGCTCGACGACGTCCCTTCATGGCTCACGCGTCGCGAGCACGTAATCGAGGCGGCGCGCACGCTTGCCCGGCGCGCGGAAGAGTTCGAGCGCGAAAGCGCCGAAGCGGCCACGCGCCATGAAGACCTCGCGCGGCATTTGCCGTTGGCGGAAGCCACCGCCGACTTCGACGCACTTTGCGATGCCGCCGAAGCGCATATCGGCGCTATCGACGAAGCGGTGATCGAGCGGCGTCATATCGTCGGGCAACTCGACGAAGCACAAGCGGAACTGGTCACGCGGCAGAACACGGCTAAGGCCGCTGCGCTTGCCTTCGAGCGATGGCAAGCCGAATGGTCGCAAGCCGCGGCGAAAGCGGGCGTGGCGGCTGCGGCGGACTCGCAGGCGGCGGCCGAATTGGCCATTGGTATCGTCCACAAGATCGGCGAACAGCTCGTGCAGATCGACGCCATTCGCCACGGACAGATCGACGCCATGCGCGCGGCGCTCGCCTCGTTCGAGTCCGATGCAAGGCAGCTCGCGCTTGAACTCGATGGCACGAACCATGTGCGTGAGCCCGGCGCAATCGCGGCCGAACTCTCGGCGCGCCTCGATACCGCGTGCGCGGCGCGTGCCGATGCCGAGCGTCTGAAGAAGGAACTGGCATCGGCGAGCGAGCAGGTGAGCCGGGCCGAGGCGGGCGTCGAGGAAGCGAAGTCGGCGCTGCGTCCGCTTTACGAGCGGGCCCGCGTGGACAGCGCGGAGTTGCTCGCGCCGCTCATCGGCAAGTCGCAGAAGAAGCGCGCGTTGCTCGCCGCGATCGATGCCGCGCGCGATGCGCTGATCCAGGGTGGCGACGGCCTCGCGCTCGACGTTCTGATCGTGGAAGTGGAGGGCGCGGACCTGTCCGGTCTGCACGGCGAACTGTCGCTGATCGGTGCGGCGCTCGGCGATTCCGTGAAGGCATCGAGCGAACTGGCGACGGAGCTCGATGCCGCGCGCCGCGAACTCAACGCGATCTCCGGCGAAGGCAACGCCGCGCGCGCCGAAGCGAAGCGGCAGGAAGCGCTATCCGTCATGGCCGATGCCGCCGAGCGCTTCGTCAAGGTGGAGACGGCATCGACGCTCCTGAAGTGGGCGATCGACCGATACCGCGAACGCCGTCAAGGCCCGATGCTCACGCGCGCAAGCACGATTTTCTCGGAGCTCACGCTCGGCGCGTTCTCGCGGCTCGCCGTGGATTACGACCGCCAGCCGATGGCGCTCGCCGCCATTCGCGAGAGCGGCGAACACGTCGAAATCACCGGCATGAGCGAAGGCACGCGCGATCAGCTTTATCTCGCGCTGCGTCTGGCTGCGTTGGAGGAGCATGCCGAGAAGGCGTCGCCGCTACCGTTCGTGGCCGACGATCTCTTCATCAATTTCGACGACGGCCGCGCGCGCGCCGGCCTGCGCGTCTTGAGCGCAATCGCGATGCACACGCAGGTGATTTTTTTGAGCCATCACGATCATCTCGTGGACATGGTGCGCGAAGTGTTCGGACCGAAGGTCAACGTGCACTTCATGCGCTAGGCGGTTTCACTCGCACGCGCGTACCGAGCCGCGAGCTTGCGGAAGTCGTCCGCGAATTCGTCGCGCAGCGTTTGCGGCGCGAGAATCTCGACACCCGCGCCGAGCGCGCGCAGCCACCAGCGCAGCTTGAGGCTCGGCGTCACCGTGCCGGTCACCTTCATGCGGCCGTCGGGCAGCATGTCGATATGCTGATCTTTCGACATCGGCGACTCGCGTAGCTGGTTGCCCGAACTGCCTTCGAACGCGAGTTCGAGGCGTACGGGCGGCTCGGGCAGAAAGTCGAAGACCTGCTGCGTCTCGATGTACTTGCGCAGCTTGAAGTCTTCGGGATACGTGAAGGACTCGCCCGACTCGGACACCGAACGAATGCGGTCCAGCCTGTACAGCGCGCGCACCCATTCCTTTTCGCCTTTTTCCGGGCGCGGCGCACGGCCCGGGTCCTGCGCGACCATGTACATCACGCCAGCGGATTCGACGAGCGCGAGCGGCCAGAGCGTCCTGGTTTTTGGCGCGTCGCCTTGCTCGCCTTTGTACGCGGCGCGGTACTGCACGAGCAGTTCGCGCTCGAAGAAAGTCGCTGTCGCCACGGCCTGAAAGATGTCCGGACGCAGCTTTGGACGAATCAGCGTGAAGGCGCCATCGACGGAATCGATCTTGTCCGCCCACGCGCGGTAGATGCGGCTGTCCGCCTTCTCCTGCGAGAGCCGCGCTTCGGCTGCCTTGAAGAGCGGGTCGATGTCGCGCGTGACCGCGTTCGGTAGCTTGTTGCCGGCAAAGCGCTGCAGGATGTGAAACGCCACCGCTTCCGATGCGCTCATCAAGCCGACGCCTTCCTGCAGACCATGCAGCCACGGTTTGCGTTGCCAGAGCAGTTCACGGCCGTTTTGCATCGACATGACGCGCGATTCGGCTTCGAGCGCGGTGAGATGCCGCTGCACTTTTTTCGTGTATCCAACGCGATGCCCGCGCTCTTCGAGACGACGGCGAATTTCGGGTGTGGAGAGCCACGCGAGCGCGTCGCGTTCGGTTGGCAGCACGCGGAGAATGGCTTCGTCGAGGCTCGAGGTCATGACGGTGCGTTGGGTTGGAAGCGGAGAGGTTTGATTATAGGCAGCATTGGGACAGAGGATGTCTCGAACGGTCGAGCGCTGTTTAGGATTGTTCTAGTGACGTTTCGCGCGGCGAGCGGAAAGAATGCCCACGGTTAAACGAGCGTCGAGGAGCATTCAGAAGCATGAGCAAACGAGAGCAAGCCAACGAGGAGCTTTTACAGAAGCTCAAGGGCCGGACAACACTTGCCATCCAGCGGTATTTCTTCTCGCACGGCGTGTGCGTGAGCAGGTTGGACATTCATCGCGCGATGCGGCTGCCGGAACACGAACCGACTTTTCTCGCGCTGAGACCTTCGTTTGCGCAGGTTAACGAAGCGATCGGTTTGCTGGGCGATATCGGATCGTTGTCGCTTCCGTCGAAGGAAAAGTCGATGCGCGCGGTGTACGAGATCGAAGCGCGGTTGCAAGAGCGGCACGGCGCGGTCGACGGATTGGATGCGGCGCTCGCGCGACTCGATGTGGCCATGCGTTCGGTGCCAGCCCAGCCAAAGCTCTGGCCTCATGCGGCGTGGGGCCTGCTATTGCTGACGATGGCTTACATCGAGTGGCCATTCGCGCTCGCCGGACTGATCGTGTTCGGCGCCGGACTTGGCAAGCACCTGAAGTACAAGCGGCGCCGTGCAGACGCGGATCGCGCTGTGAGCGAGGCCAACGCGAACTTTGAATCAGTAGCGGCGCTTGAGTTGACGCCAAGGGTCGAATTGCTCGAACGATGAAGACTGGTGCTGGTGCGAAGCCAGCGAAGAAAAAGGAAAGGGCCGCGCTAAGCGCGGCCCTTCGATTTCTTTGGTAGGCCGTACGGGATTCGAACCTGTGACCAACGGATTAAAAGTCCGCTGCTCTACCAGCTGAGCTAACGACCCAAAGAGGCGAAATTATAATCGGCCGTTTCGGATTCTGTCAAGGCAGCGCGGGCTGCGCGCGCATCGACGAAACAAAGAAAAACGCCCGCGGCGCAACGGCCCGCGGGCATTCGTCTCGAGAGGCGCGAAACCCGAAAGCTTCGCTCGATGCTTCGATGCTTCTTGTCACTTCACCTGCGACATCTTGCTCTGCGCCGACTGTGCGACTTCAGTGCCGGAATACTGCGAGATGATCTGCTGCAGCGTCTGTTTAGCAGCCGCTTTCTGACCCTGTTCGATCTGGTTATTCGCGATTGCGAGCAACGCCTCAGGCGCTCGCGGATGCGTTGGGTACGTCTTCACCAGATTCTGCCAGACCGCAGTTGATCCCTTGTAGTCGCGCTGCGCATACAGCGCGTTGCCGAGCCAATACTGCGCGGTCGGCTGATACGGGCTCTGCGGATACTTCGAGACGAATGCCTTGAACGAAGTCGCGGCATTCTTGTAGTCACCGTTGCGGAACTCGGTCGATGCCGCGTTGAACGCTTCCGTCTCGCCAGGTTGCACGGCGCCCGATACGCCGTCGATAGTCTGCTGCTGCGGCTCGAACTTCTTCAAGCGCGTATCGAGGTCGGCGTAATAGTCTTTCTGCTGCTTCTGCAGCGTGGCAACCTGATTGCCCAGATCCTCGTTCTGCCCTCGAAGCGTCGCGACCTGCTGATTAAGCTGATCGATACGATTCGACTGATCGAGGATCGTGCGCTGCGCGGCGGACAACTGGTTGCCTAGACTGTCCGTCTTCGTGCGCAGATCGAGTACGGCCTTGCGCGCTTCGTTGTCGTCGAAGACGCCAGCGTGCGCGGGCACGGCAAGCATCGTCGAACCTGCGACGCACGCGGCTGCGGCAAGGCGCAGCAAGGAAAAGCGATACAACATAGGGCAACTCACCCGTGACTAAGTTACGTTACGTGGACTACTGCTATTGCTACTGTTATTGCTGGTAGGCGAGATCCGCACGGCGGTTCTGTGCGTACGACGAATCGTCGTGACCCGTCGCCATCGGCTTTTCCTTGCCGAGGCTCACGGCTTCCATTTGCGAATCGGCAACGCCCATCAACGACATGGCGCGACGCACGGCTTCCGCACGCTTCTGACCAAGCGCCAGGTTGTACTCGCTCGTGCCGCGCTCGTCGGTGTTGCCTTGAATCAGGACGTGACGTTCCGGATGGCTCTTCAGGTACGTCGAGTGTTGTTGCAGCAGCGGCTGATAGTCGTCCTTCACGGCGTAGCTGTCGAAGTCGAAGAAGATGCTGCGCTTGGCGAGCGGGCTGTTCGGGTCGTTCAGCGGGTCGATGTTGACCTGCTTGACGTCCGTCGGGTTCGGCTGCGTGCCGACCGAGCCCTTGTTCGCGCCTTCATCGAGCTTCACGCCCGAGTGACAAGCTGCCAATGCGCCGACCATCGCAACTGCCAGGCCGATACGAAGTTTCGACATCATGGTACCTCTCCTTGTGTTGTAGCTGAACGTTGTATTTGAACGTGTTTGCTGAACTTACTGCATGAACGGACCCCAGGACGGCTCGCGCACCACACCGCCCTGTACGGACAAGACTTGCCGCGTACGACCATCGGTCGATACGGCTGCCAACACGCCACGTCCGTTCACTTGGGTGGCGTAGAGGATGTACTGACCATTCGCCGCGAAGCTCGGCGATTCGTCATGCGTCGTGTCGGTCAGCCCCGTCGCCGTGCCGGACCCGAGGTCCTGCAAATACAGCTTGAAGCCGCCACCGGTGCGCGAAATGTACGCGAGTTGCTTGCCGTCCGGACTCACGCGCGGGCTTGTGTTGTAGCTGCCCGTAAACGTGACCCGCTGGGCCGCGCCGGCGTTTTCACCCGCCGCCGGCATCTTGTAGATCTGCGGTTGGCCGCCGCGATCGCTCGTAAAGTAAATGGAGTTGCCATCGGGCGAGAAGGCCGGCTCGGTATCGATGGAACTGCCTTGCGTCAGACGACGCAGGCCAGAGCCGTCCGCGTTGACTTCGAAAACCTGCGTATTGCCGGTGCGCGACAAGGCCACGGCCAGCTTGCTGCCGTCAGGCGACCACGCCGGCGCACTGTTGTTGCCCTTCTGATTCGATACGACCACGCGCCGCCCGGTCGGCAGATCGTGGATGTAGACCACCGGCTTCTTCTTTTCGAACGACACATAGGCGACCTTCGTGCCGTCCGGCGACCATGCCGGCGAAATGATTGGCTCCGGGCTGGAAAGGGCGATCTTCGCGTCCTGACCGTCCGAGTCCGAAATCTGCAATTGGTAGCGTCCGCCCGTCTGAATGACGTAGGACAGACGGGTTGCGAACACGCCGCGGCCACCGAGCAACTTGGCGTAGATGTAGTCCGCGATCTTGTGTGCGCTCATGCGCAGGCCGCTTTCGGCGGAAACGAGCGACAAACCGCCGAGATTCTGCTGCTTGACCGTGTCGTAGAGACGGAAGCGCACTTCGTACTGGCCGTTCGGCAGCTTGTTCACGCTACCCGATACGAACGCGTCCGCGCCCTTGGCTTTCCATGCGCCGAGATCGACCGAATCGGTCTCGGAAACCGGCGTGCCTCCCGCGTCGATGTTCGTGAATTTGCCGCTTCTCTGCAGGTCCTGACGAATGATCGCGCTGACCTGTTGCGGTGAGCTGCCCTCATTGGCGAAGTTGGCCGTGGCGATCGGAAACTGGGTAGAACCGACGCCAGTCACGAGCACGTTCAACTGGGCATGTGCGGCGGTACCGGCGGCGATCAGACAGGATGCGACCAGCGTTTTCAAGCCAAGCTTCTTCATCAAACTCATGCTGTATTCGTTCCAGAAAAATGCGTTTTCAAGTGACCCGAGACTGCACAAACAGACCCCCGATTGCACGATTCGTTCCCGTGCGGCAACGGTCTTGCGCTTTGCAGTGATCCCGCGCAATCAACTGCCAGCCGGGCGCAGCGTGATCGTAAATGACCCCGGCGCCTGGTCGTTAATGTCCTTCGGCATGGGATCGGAGCGCTGCACCGCGCGCAACGCGGCAGCGTCCCACTGCTCGTTGCCGCTCGACCGCGTAATGGTCGCCGAAAGCAGCGTGCCCGAAGGCGCGCAGCGCACCGACACGACCGTTTCCAGCCCGGACGTTTCGCCCGACCAGATGATATTCGGCCGCACGCGACGCTGCACCTTCTCGGCATAACCCGCCGACGCCGCGTTGCCGCCCGCGCCCTTGCCGGTGCCACCCTTGGCCAGCCCTTCGCCGCTCGAATTCGTGCCGCCGCCGAGCTGCCCTTGCAGCTGCGCGAGGCGCGACTTGCGTTCGGCATCGACCTTCGCCTTCGCTTCCGCATCCGCCTTGGCTTTTGCCTGCGCCGCGGCCTTGGCCTTGGCTTGCGCATCGGCTTTTGCCTTGGCTTCGGCATCGGTTTTCGCCTTGGCTTCCTTCTGTTCCTGAAGCTGCTCGGCCTTTTGCGCTTCGGCTTGTTGCTGCTGACGCGCCTTGTCCTGTTGCAGCTTCGCCTGCTGTTGCTTTTGCAGGTCGGCCTGACGTTGCTGTTCGATCTGCTTCTGCTTGTCCTGCATGGCCTTCTGCGCGGCGGCTGCCGCGGCGGCTTGAGCGGCGACTTGCTGCTGGCGCTTCGCTTCGGCTTCCTGCTGCGCCAATTCCTGCTGGCGGCGCTGCTCGGCCAATTGTGCATCGCGTGCGGCGGCTTCCTGCTTACGCTTCTTTTCCTGCAGCGCGATGTCGGCGTCCTCGTCCTTCGCGGGCGGCGGCGCAGGCTGCGGCTTCACGGCCACGGGCGGCGGGGGCGCGACGCGCGGCGTGGGAGCAGGCGTGTCGGGAATCTCGGTCCACAGTTCCGCCTCGGCTCCGGCGGGGGTGTTGTTCTGCCAGTTGATGCCGTGATATAGCAGCCAGCCAAGCAGCAAGTGCATGACGGCGGCGAGCGCGAAAGCGCGGCCCGTACCGCGTTCGCGCGGCGGGCGGATGGGTCGCGCTGATGAGCCGCGCGTCTGCCGGTTCTGCAAAAGGGTCATTGCGATTTGACGAGCAATCCGACGCGCTTCACGCCGCGCGCCTTCATATCGGACATCACGTTCATGACGACTTCATACTTCACGGTCTTGTCCGCCGCGATGACGACGGGTTGATCCGGATGCGACTCCTGACGATTGAGCACGAACGTGTTCAGGTCGTCCTTGGTCATTCTCTGCTCTTGCGTCGCGCCGCCTTCTTCCTTGTAGCGCACGTTCATGCTGCCGTCGGCTTTAATATTGATGACGAGCGGCGGCTGCTGTTCCTGCGGCTGCGCGTTGCCGACGGTCGGCAAGTTGATGATCGAAGGCGACACGAGCGGCGCCGTCACCATGAAGATGACGAGCAACACGAGCATCACGTCGATATACGGCACGACATTGATGTCGGCCATGGCGCGGCGCGAACTGCCGCGCATGCTGGAACGGGACGAGCCTGCCATCGTGACTCCTTAGTGCGCCTGACGCTGCAAGATGTTCGAGAACTCTTCGATGAAGGTCTCGAAGCGGATCGCCAGGCGGTCGATATCGTGAGCGTAGCGGTTGTAAGCGACCACGGCGGGAATCGCGGCGAAGAGGCCGATCGCGGTCGCGACGAGCGCTTCGGCAATGCCGGGCGCCACGTTGGCGAGCGTCGCCTGCTGTACGTTTGCGAGGCCGCGGAACGAATTCATGATGCCCCAGACCGTGCCGAACAAACCGATATACGGACTGACCGAGCCGACCGATGCGAGAAACGCGAGATTCGCTTCGAGCACGTCCATTTCACGCTGAAAGGCAGCCCGCATGGCGCGGCGCGAACCGTCGAGAATCGCGCCCGGATCGGTGATGCGGCGCTCCTTGCCCTTCAAGAACTCGCGCATGCCCGATTCGAAGATACGCTCGAGCGCGCCGATGGTGTGACGGTTGTTCGCCGCGCTTTGATACAGCGCCTGCAGGTCGCCGCCGGACCAGAAATCGCGTTCGAAACGCTCGGTTTGCGCGCGCGCGCGCCGAATGGCGAACCACTTGCGGAAGATGAAAGTCCACGACAGCAGCGAGAGCAGAAGCAGCAGGGCCATGACGGCCTGCGCGAGCAGGCTCGCATGAATGACGAGAGATACGATCGACAAGTCTTGTGTGTTGTTCATAAAAGTCCGCTGCTTCCACCCGCTATTAGCTGCTATTTACGTCCGGAAAAGGGGCTTCCGGTCAAAGGCGCGTCAGGCTTTCGTGACCGCGACATTAATAAAACGAAAGCCGCCTCGTGGCCGGCTCTTGCTCGTGAAGCGTTCAAACCGGGTGCGCGCGATGCTCGTCCGCGGCAAGCACGACCTGCCCGGCATGAGGCCCGCGCCTCAATCCTTCGAGAACTCGTTCGGGAATACCGGCAGGGCGGATCGTTGCGCGATCCACCGAAGCGACGCGAATATCGCCGCTTGCAAGAAGAACCGCGTCACGCCACGCTTCCTGATGAAAATCCACCGATGCGCGCCCGAGCCGCGCGATACGGCTCACGATGCGAATGGAGTCGTCCAGGCGCGCGGGAGCCGAATAATCGACGGATGTTCTTCTCACGACGAACACGATGCCGGCCGATTCGGCCAGCCGCTGCTGGTCGATACCGCACGCGCGCAGCCATTCGGTGCGCGCACGCTCGAAGAACTTCAGGTAGTTCGCGTAGAAGACAATGCCGCCCGCGTCGGTGTCCTCGTAGTACACCCGAATCGGCCATTCGAAATTCAACGAATCACTCACCTTTGCGCCGCCCCGCTCGCGCGGAGGCTTTTGGACCCGCTCCGGCTCGCTTTTTGACAAATAAACATCCGCGGCATTTTACCGGAAGCGGAAGTTGGGCCACCAAATACAGTCGATTCCTCTTACGAGCCGCGGTGTATTTGCAACGGTCCGAAGGTTTGGGCCACGGGCATGAGTTCGATCGCGTTGATATTCACGTGCGCGGGGCGCGTCGCAATCCAGTAGATGGCGTCGGCGATATCCTCGGCGGTGAGCGGCTGCACGTCCTTGTAGACGGCGCTGGCCTTGTCGTCGTCGCCCTTGAAGCGCACGTTGGAGAACTCGGTGCCGCCGCACAGGCCCGGCTCGATATCCGTCACGCGCAACGCGGTTCCGGCAAGGTCGGCGCGCAGGTTTAGGCTGAACTGCCGCACGAACGCCTTGGTCGCGCCGTACACGTTGCCGCCCGGATACGGGTACGACGCTGCGACCGAACCCAGGTTGAACACGTGACCGCGATTGCGCGCAACCATGCCGGGGAGGACGGCATGCGTGACATCGACGAGTCCCATGCAGTTGGTGTCGATCATGTTCTTCCAGTCGTCGAGATTCGCGCGTTGTGCCGGTTCGAGACCGAGCGCGAGGCCCGCGTTATTGACCAGCACGTCGATCTGGGCGAACGATTCGGGCAGCGAGGCGATGGCGCTCTTGATGGCGTTGCTGTCGCGCACGTCGAGTTCGACTGGCAAGAGCGAGTCGCCGAGTTCCTTCGATAGCGCGGCGAGCCGGTCTTTACGGCGCGCGGCCGCGACGACGCGATGGCCGCCCTTGACGAAAGTGCGGGCAATGGCTGCGCCGAAGCCGGCAGAGGCGCCGGTGACGAATACGATCATGAGCGGGCTCCGGAAAGTGGGGGTTGGGCTGTTCCGGAGCGCGCGCGGACACACGACCGGCAACGGCGCACAGAGTACTTCCAATGATGCGATGCGGCAAGCAACTGCAAACCCGAACGATCGTGCGTTTTAAGCGTTTCGCAGACGCTCGCCAAGTTGCCTAAACCCGGCCGCACCATTACACTACAACGCTCAAACCCCGCGTGACTGGCGATAGAATCTTCGGATTCAAGGTGGAACGACCCACTAGGAAGCGCGGAGTGTCGTTTTGCCGTTCGCCTGGGCAGCTGAGATCCGCGCGCCGTCGCTGCGTTGCCGGTGGCTGTCCGTTCCGCGAACCCGGATTCTTCCCTCATCCGTCGCGTGTGGACCCGTCTGGCGTCCTGCGTCTTCCTTGCGTTTTGCGTTCGTGCTTCGAACGCATCGTCACGCGCGATCCGGTCAACCTGTTTTGATCTCACGGAAAACGTATGTTTGACAGAGCCGAAAGTACCCTCGCCAAGGTCGATCCCGAACTGCTCAAAGCGATCGAGCAGGAAAATCGCCGTCAGGAAGATCACATCGAGTTGATCGCCTCGGAAAACTACACGAGCCCGGCCGTCATGGCCGCGCAAGGCTCGCAACTCACCAACAAATACGCCGAAGGCTATCCTGGCAAGCGCTACTACGGCGGTTGCGAATACGTGGATATCGTCGAGCAACTGGCAATCGACCGCGTCAAGCAACTGTTCGGCGCCGAAGCCGCGAACGTGCAGCCGAACTCCGGTTCGCAGGCCAACCAGGGCGTGTTCTTCGCCGTGCTGAAGCCGGGCGACACGATCATGGGCATGAGCCTCGCCGAAGGCGGCCACCTGACGCACGGTTCGCCCGTCAACATGTCGGGCAAGTGGTTCAACGTCGTGAGCTACGGCCTGAACGAAGCCGAAGACATCGACTACGAAAAGACCGAAGCGCTCGCCAAGGAGCACAAGCCGAAGCTGATCGTCGCGGGCGCGTCGGCGTTCGCGCTGCGTATCGACTTCGAGCGCCTGTCGCAGATCGCGAAAAGTGTCGGCGCTTACTTCATGGTCGACATGGCGCATTACGCGGGTCTCGTCGCGGCAGGCGTCTATCCGAATCCCGTTCCGCACGCGGACTTCGTGACCACGACCACGCACAAGAGCCTGCGCGGCCCGCGCGGCGGCGTGATCCTCATGAAGGCCGAATTCGAGAAGCAGATCAACTCGGCCATTTTCCCGGGCATTCAGGGCGGTCCGCTCATGCACGTGATCGCGGCGAAGGCCGTCGCGTTCAAGGAAGCGCTGACGCCGGAGTTCAAGACGTACCAGCAGCAAGTGGTCGATAACGCGCGCGTGCTGGCCGAAACGCTCGTCAAGCGCGGTCTGCGTATCGTCTCGGGCCGCACGGAAAGCCACGTCATGCTGGTCGATCTGCGCGCGAAGAAGATCACCGGCAAGGCGGCCGAAGCCGCGCTCGGCGCCGCGCACATCACGGTCAACAAGAACGCCATTCCGAACGATCCGGAAAAGCCGTTCGTCACGAGCGGCGTGCGTCTCGGTTCGCCCGCCATGACCACGCGCGGTTTCGGCGTGAAGGAAGCGGAGCAGGTTGGCAATTTGATTGCGGACGTGCTCGACGCACCGGAAGACCAGGCGAACCTCGAGCGCGTGCGCGCTCAAGTGACCGAGCTGACCAAGCGTTTCCCGGTCTATCGCTGATATTCGAACCGAGCCAGGAACCAAGCCCCGATGCGCTGCCCCTTCTGCCGACACGAAGACACCCAGGTCGTGGATTCTCGCGTGTCGGAGGACGGCGCAGCCATCCGGCGGCGGCGACGCTGTCCATCCTGCGACAAGCGTTTCACCACGTATGAGCGCGTCGAACTGGCGCTGCCGTCGGTCGTGAAGAAAGACGGCAGCCGCACCGAGTTCGATCGCCGCAAAATCGTCGCGAGCATGAAGCTGGCGCTGCGCAAGCGGCCGGTTGCGGCGGACGCCATCGAGGCAGCCGTCGCGCGTATCGAATATCAATTGCTTGGCAGCGGCGAGCGCGAAGTGCAGAGCGAACGTCTCGGCGAACTCGTGATGAACGAGTTGCGGCAGCTCGACACCATCGCTTATGTACGGTTTGCGTCGGTCTACAAGCGTTTCGAAGACGTGTCCGAGTTCGAGGACGTGCTCGAGGAATTCCGCCGCGCCGCGCCCAAAAAGACCACTTCCCGCAAGCGCTGATTGCGCGTCTGTACCGAGCATCTTTCCCCCAGTCGATCTTTTGCCCTCGGGCAGTGTGCCCCGTGCGAACGCGCGTGAACACTCGTCCATTCGGCTAATGGCGGCGCGCGTTCCTTATCGCTAGATTGAGCATTCGTTCAACTCGTCGATAAGGCATGCAGATGAGCCGCTTCTCGAATTCCGGTTTCACACTCGTCGAACTTTGCGTGGTGCTTGCCGTGATGGCGATCCTCGCGACTTTCGCCACGCCTTCGTTTCTCTCCTGGCAGGCACGCGATCAGATCGATGCCCGCGCGCGCTCGCTTTTCTCGACGCTTTCGCTCGCGCGGGCCGAATCGCTCAAACGCGGTGCGCGCGTCACGCTATGCCGCGTCGATGCGAGCCGGCATTGCCTCGCGGCGGGCAAGGCTTGCGACGCGGGTATCGCGGACTGGTCGTGCGGCTGGGGCCTCTTCGTCGATAAAGACGGCGCGCTGACGCTCTTGCGCTTGCAGCCGGCGATGACATCGGTCGCCATTGCGGGCGCATCGACGGATCTTTCGTTCACGCCGCCGATGGGCCAAGTGATCGGCGGCTTCCGTAGCTTCGATTTCGGCCCGCGCAGCGCGGATGCCAACGCGAATGCGTCGTCGCGGCGCTGCATTCGATTGGCTGCGGGCGGGCGTGCGCGCATGACTCAAGGCGCTTGCGGAGCATCGGCATGAACGCGCGATCGGTCATGCCGAGCATCAGGCGCGGCGGGCGCACTCGATCCGTTCGCCCGCGCGGCGATTCGCTGATCGAGGTGATGATCGCCCTGTCGATCGCGGCGGTCACGGCGCTCGGACTCGTCGCCATGCAAAGCGCGCTGGCAAAAGCCGAACGAACGGCGCTGTTGAGCGAACGCGCGGCACTGATTGCCGACTCCATCGGCGAGGCAACGCGTGGCAGCGCGGATAGCTCGGCCATGTTGTCGAGGTGGCGGGCGAGGGCGGCTGCGTTGCTGCCCGATGGAGACATCGCCATCTCGGATCGCGGCAACGGCGTGCAGGTCGCAACCGTCAGCTGGCATGTCGCGGAAGGCGCGGAGCCTTGTCCCGAACCGCAGGCGCGACCGCACACGTCATGCATCGCGATAGCCTTTGCACGATGAACACGCGGCTCATTCATTCACGCGGCCACACGCTGCTCGAACTTTCGATTGCGCTTGCGCTCGGGCTGTTGATCCTGGCCGCGTCGCTGTCGGTTTATCGCGCTCAGCGTGCGGGCTTCGAACGTGCCGCCGATGCCGCGCACATTCACGATGCCGGCGTCGGCGCGCTCGATCTCGTCGCTCAACAAGTGCAGATGGCCGGATTTTCGGCCGCGGGCGCGACCGACGCGCCGCTCTTCGGCTGTTCGCAGGGGCGCGTGACCGGCGCGGAGACGTCGGCGTCGTGCGAGTCGCTCGCGAGTCACTCGGACGGTCTGCAGGTCCGCTACGCGGCCGACACGGTTTCGACGTGGCCATCGACGAGCGGCACGCCTACCGACTGCATCGGCCAGACGGTTTCGGATGCGTTCGTCTTCAACCGCTATTACGCGAAGCCCAGCACGTCGAGCGGCGAGCCGGAGCTTTATTGCGAGGGCGGGGGTCGTCAGGCGCAACCGCTGGTGGAGGGCGTCGAACGGATGCGCGTCGTCTACTGGATCGCGGGTGCACCGGCTGCGCTCGACGCGTCGGCCATCGCGCGCGAACGCTGGCCGGATGTCTACGCCGCCGAGGTCTGCGTGCTCGTGCGTGGCGCGGCGATTCAGGCGAAACGTCGGGCGAACTATGTCGATTGCGATGGCGCACCAGCCGTCAGCGATGACGGACGCACGCGCATGGCCTTCTGGCGCACGGTTGGCATACGCAACGCGCGAGGCGCGTCGTGAGGCGGCGCGCGCATTCGCGCGGCACGGTGCTGCCTATTGTCCTCTTGCTCGCCGCGATGATGCTCGTGACCGCCAGCGCCTGGCTGCAAGCCTCGCTCGTCGCGACCCGCACGGCCGTGTCGGCGCGCGAGCGGATGCAGGCGTTTCATGCGGCCGACAGCGCGTTGGTCCGCTGCGTTCGCATGATTGCCGATGCGCCCGTCGTGACGAGTTCGGGCGCGCAGGAGCCCGTGGGCTGGCGCAGCAAGGCGTCGTTCGAAGGAGCGTCGGCCGTCGCCATCGAGCCGTTTGGCGACTGGCCGTATGCGCGCCGCGCGCCGCAATGTCTGATCGAGGCTTGGTCGCATACGGACCAGGCGGTGGCGGTGACGTCGTATCTCGTGACGGCGCGTGGTTTCGGCGCATCGCCCGAGACCGAGGCGTGGCTGCAATCAAGAATCGATGGCGCGACCCGACATTGGCGGCGCGTCGTGGCGAAGCCGTTTTGAGGACGAACCATGAAGGACAAGGGCTTTACGCTGCTGGAATTGATCATCGCGCTCTGCATCGTGGCGATCATCGCGACGTTCGCGGTGCCTGCGTATCGGCAGCACGTGGCGAAGGCGCATCGGCTCGATGCGGCGGCGGCGTCGATGCGCGCCGTGCAATACATCGAAAGTACGCGGCTCGCGCAGTCGGCGACGGATGCAGTGACGCTTTCCGCCGGCATGGATCAGGCGCCATCGAGCGGTGCGCCGGTTTATCGGCTTGCGGTGCTGCCGGAATCGGCGACGAATGGCGGATACAGCATCGAGGCGACGCCAGTCGCATATGGTCCGATGCAGGACGATTCTTGCGGCGTATTCATCGTCGACGCGACGGGCGTGCGGTCGAACCGCACGACGGGATCAGCGGCGACTGCACTGGATACCGCGCAGTCCACCGCTTGTTGGGGAGGGAAAAATTAAACGTTCAGAAGACCGTCGGGTCGATGGCTTCGGTAGTGGCTTCGGTATGCGGGGCTTTCATCTGTTGCCAGATGCGCCAGCCTTCCCAGGCAACCAAACCCAGACCGCCCCACTTGAGCGCGGGCTTGGCACCACGCACCACGGCGGTCCGCACAGGCTTGGTCAGCACGAGCGACGCCACCGAGCCGATGATCGGATACTGCTTGAAGAGCAGGCTGAGATTGCTGCCCTTGCCGCCAAGCATCGAGCTGACCGAAGCCAGAATGCCGCCGATGCCGCCACCCGATGCACCGCGCTTCGGCGTGCGCCGGGTGCCGCCGCCAGGCATCAGAAAGCGCAGGAAACTGAAGTGCGTGATCGACGTGCGCAGATCGTGTGTGGCCTGCTGAAGCTCCATGCGTTCGACATCGGCGCGCGCGATCAGCAGTTCCTTGCGCAGCGCGCGCATGTGCGGCGTGCGCAGCGCCTTGGCGTTGTCACGCTTGGGCGGCTTGAAGGTATCGTCTTTTTTGCTCATGGTCGGACTGCCCGTGTGAGTTCAGTGGAACGTGTCGCGGTCCTTGCGGAATTCGGCGAGCGTGTCGTCAAACATGTTCGGCGCGTCGAGCAGCGTGCTGCGCGCACGCAGTCCGCATGCGATGGCAATCAGCGCATAAACGAGCGTGATGCCGCCAAGCGCCTGCCAGCGATACGTGTCCCAGAAGAATATGGCGATGAGCACGGTGAGGGAGATCAGCGCCATCATTGCCAGCATCATGGCGGCGAGACCGAGAAACAGTACGCCGATAAGCCGCTCCTTCTCTTCCTGAAGCTCGATACCGATGAGTTCAAGGCGCGTCTCGAAGATGGCGAAGGCAGAACTGATGATTCGTCGCAACGGTCCGGGGGACGATTGCTGCGGTGGCCGTTCGGTCGTCATGGCTTGGGTGCGAGAAGCGCGTTGGGTGCCGCTTTGATATTGTCCCGGTCGCCGCACGAGGCGGCGTTCCGGCGCGAGAGTCGATCCGCGCGCCCCGAGCGGGCGTTGGCGGCTCGGTCCTTTCTTGATGATGGACCGTGACTGTTACGAACGTAGCAATCACCGGGCCATTGTCGAGGAGCGTGAGGAAGTGCTGCTTATTTGCGGTTGATGAGAAGCCCGATCACCGTGCCGAGGCCAGCCGCAATACCAATGGATGCCCACGGGTGTTCGTGGACGTAATCGTCCGTGGCGCGCGCGGCTTTTCTGCCTCGTTCGATCACGACGACTTGTGCATCGGCGGCTTTCTCCTTCGCTTGCTTCAGTCGAGCGAGCGCGCTCTCGCGCAGTTCGGAAGCGCGTTCGCCCGTGGCGCTGGCGGCTTGCTTGAGAAGATCTTCGGCGTCAGCGAGAACGGTTTTGATGTCCGACATGAATCGCTCCTTATTGATTTCTGACATTAAAGGCTCCAATCGGTGAGGCTACCTGATTCGCAGCCAGAGATGCGATTGCTGACGAGCAGGCTGGAACCTGCAACACAGACTCCTTGCAGGTTTCATTCCACTCGATGCTAATCAAAGGAAATTGCCGCAGCCTTGTCAAACTCTCGACATCACTGACGGTGGGAGCCGATCTGACCCGTAAAAGTTTCAGCAAACTGATCGAAAGTTACAAAGAGGATCGATCAGTCCGAGTCGCACCATACGCCTTTCAGAAAAAAGCCTGAATCCCGGTTTGCGCGCGTCCGAGAATAAGCGCGTGGATATCGTGGGTGCCTTCGTAGGTATTCACCACTTCGAGATTGACGAGGTGACGCGCCACGCCGAACTCGTCCGAAATGCCGTTGCCGCCCAGCATGTCGCGCGCGAGCCGGGCGATGTCGAGCGCCTTGCCGCACGAATTGCGCTTCATGATCGAGGTGATCTCGACCGCTGCCGTGCCTTCGTCCTTCATGCGCCCGAGTCGCAGCACGCCTTGCAGGCCTAGCGTGATTTCCGTCTGCATATCGGCAAGTTTCTTTTGGATCAACTGGTTTGCCGCAAGCGGACGACCGAACTGCTTGCGATCCAGCGTGTATTGCCGCGCCATATGCCAGCAGGCTTCGGCGGCGCCGAGCGCGCCCCACGAGATGCCGTAGCGCGCCGAGTTCAGACAGGTGAACGGCCCTTTGAGACCGCGAACTTCCGGAAACAGGTTTTCTTCCGGCACGAACACTTCGTCCATCACGATCTCGCCGGTGATCGACGCGCGCAATCCAACCTTGCCGTGAATGGCTGGCGCGGACAGTCCTTTCCAGCCCTTTTCGAGGATGAAGCCGCGAATCTCATCGCGTCCGTTTTCCTCCAGCTTCGCCCAGACGACGAACACATCCGCGATAGGCGAGTTCGAGATCCACATCTTCGAGCCTGAAAGCGAATAGCCGTTCTGCACTTTCTTCGCGCGCGTCGTCATGCTGGCGGGATCGGAACCGGCGTTCGGCTCGGTGAGCCCGAAGCAGCCGATCCACTCGCCGCGTGCGAGCTTCGGCAGATACTTTTCCTTTTGCGCGTCGCTGCCGAAAGCGTGAATCGGCACCATTACGAGCGACGATTGCACCGACATCATCGAGCGATAGCCGGAATCCACGCGTTCCACTTCGCGCGCGATCAGGCCGTAGCTCACGTAATTGAGGCCCGGTCCGCCGTATTGTTCGGGGATGGTCGGGCCGAGCAGACCGAGCTCGCCCATTTCGCGAAAGATCGACGGATCGGTCGTTTCCTCGCGAAACGCCTGCGTCACGCGCGGCAGCAGCTTGTCCTGCGCGTAGGCGCGCGCGGCGTCGCGGACCATGCGTTCTTCTTCGTTGAGTTGCTGATCCAGCAAGAGCGGGTCTTCCCAGTTGAAGCGAGCGGCGTCGGCCATATGCGTCTCCTCCCATGCAGTGTCGATTGAAAAGCGCCTCGCTCCGGCGCTTGACTTACGTTCCGCTTAGCGGAACAATGTTTTGCAAATTACCTTCGAGTTTAGCACCCGATGTCTGCTGCTTTCAAACGTGGTTCTGGGCGTGAAACCGACGGCGGATCTCGCCGGAAAGCCGAACGTGCACCTTATGGCAGAACCGAAGACGCATTAGCCGGCGACTCCAAAGGCGCTTCTAGCCGCGAATCTGTCCGCGCTTCAGGCCGTGAATCGAGCCGCGAGTCCGGCCGTGAATCCATCCACGAATTCGGGCGTGTGGGTGAGCGTAATCCCGGACACGCGTCCAAACGCGCTTCAAACCACGAGTCCGACCGCCACTCCCACCTGTCGGCCAACGCATCCGACGATCGCAAGTTCGTCGTCGCCCTCGCACGCGGTCTCGATATGTTGCGCGCATTTCGCCCTGGTGAGACGCTTCTTGGCAATCGCGATTTCGTCGCGCGCACGGGATTGCCCAAGGCGACGGTAAATCGTCTGGCCTACACGCTGACCACGCTCGGTTACCTGCGTTTCGACGATGCCGCCGGCAAGTACGCGCTCGACACGGGCGTGCTCTCGCTCGGCTTCTCGCTATTGGCGGGCGCGGACACACTGGAACTCGCCCGGCCACATATGCGGGCGCTGGCGCGTGAGATTGGCGCGGCGGTATCGCTCGGCTGTCGCGATGGCCTCGACATGATCTATCTGGAAACCATTCGTAGCGAAACCGCGCTCACGCTCGGCCTCGCGCCCGGATCGCGTCTGTCGATGCTCACGAGTTCCATGGGACGCGCCTATCTCGCCGTGCTCGACGCCGATGAGCGCGCGGCCTTGCTAAAAGAATTGCGGGAACGGGAAGGCGCCGAACGAGTGGCTTCGGCGCAGCGCGCGATCGAAGATTTCGCGCGCGACGGCTGCTGCTATTCATTCCGTGAATGGCACGACGACGTCAACGCGATTGCCGCGCCGTTTCGCGACGTGCGCAATGGGCGCTGGCTGGTGTTGAGCAGCAGCGGGCCGGCGTCGTCGATGGATGAGGGTTATTTCCGCGAGTCGATTGCGCCGAAGCTAAGGGCGTTGGCGGGACGGCTCGCCTGAAGGACCGCTCGATTGGGCTACTCACGGCATCGTGAAGCAGCCGTGCTCGAATCGTCGCCGGGCGGCGAGGGTCGCGCGATTGCGCAGTCGCCGCAGCTTGAGCTCATCGACCGCACGCAATCTCAAAGCATCGTGCGCACATGCCAAAGCTCCGGAAACAGCACCACGTCCAGCATCTTGCGCAGATACGAAGCGCCCGCCGTGCCGCCCGTTCCTTGCTTGGAGCCGATGATGCGCTCCACCGTCGTCACATGCCGGAAGCGCCATTGCCGGAAGGCGTCTTCCAGATCGACGAGTTCCTCCGCCATCTCATAAAGCTCCCAGTAGCCTGACGGATCGCGATATACCGCGAGCCACGCCGCTTCGACCGACGCGTCGTGCGTCGTGGGCTGGGTCCAGTCGCGCTGCAGCCTTTCGGACGCGATCTGGAAGCCACGTCGCGCGAGCAGTCGGATCACTTCGTCGTAGAACGAAGGCGCTTCGAGCGTCTGTCGCACCTGCGCGAGAATCTCCGGCCGATGCGCATGCGGCTTCAGCATCTGCTCATTCTTGTTGCCGAGCATGAACTCGATCTGCCGATACTGATGCGACTGAAACCCGGATGACGCACCGAGATACGGCCGCATCGCGGTGTATTCGGAAGGCGTCATGGTCGCGAGGACGTTCCACGCCTGCACCAGTTGCTCGAAGATGCGCGACACGCGCGCGAGCATCTTGAAGGCGGATGGCAGGGCGTCGGTATGAACCGCTTCGAGGGCAGCATGCAGTTCGTAGAGCGCGAGCTTCATCCAGAGTTCGCTCGTCTGGTGCTGCACGATGAACAGCATCTCGTTGTGATCCGGCGAGCGCGGATGCTGCGCGGTCAGAATCGAATCGAGGCCGAGATAGTCGCCGTAGCTCATCGAATCGGAGAAATCGAGCTTGGCTTCGTGCCAGCCTGATTCTGCCGGTTGCACCGCCCGTGCCGCATCGGCTGCACCGTGGCCGAACGGACATCCGCCGCCTTTAACCTCATTCATGGCCGCCACCTCTCAAGTCACCGAAGCGCGTTCGCCAAACTCCGGCGCACGCCAGCTTTCGGTCGCGAGCACATCGCGCAGGGTTTCAACCGCGTCCCAGACATCGACGAAACGCGTGTAAAGCGGCGTGAAGCCGAAGCGCAAAATACGCGGCTCGCGATAATCGCCGATCACGCCACGCGCGATCAGCGCCTGCATCACCTCATAGCCGTTCGGATGCTCGAAGCTCACTTGCGAGCCGCGTCGCGCATGTTCGCGCGGCGTCGCGAGCGTCAGCGGAAACTCGCCGCAACGCGCTTCCACCAGCTCGATGAACAGATCGCCAAGCGCAAGCGACTTGCGCCGCAAGGTCTGCATATCCGTTTGCAGGAATACATCGAGCCCGCACTCGACGAGCGACATCGAGACGATAGGCTGGGTGCCGCACAGATACCGACCGATACCATCGTCCGGGCGATACACCGGGTCCATCGCGAACGGTTTCTTGTGCCCCCACCAGCCCGAGAGCGGCTGCGAGAATGTGTCCTGATGGCGCTTGGGCACCCACACGAACGCAGGCGAACCCGGTCCGCCGTTCAGATACTTATACGTGCAGCCGACGGCATAGTCCGCGCCGACGCCGTTCAGATCGACCGGCACCGCGCCTGCCGAATGCGCCAGGTCCCAAACCGCGATTGCGCCCGCGCGATGAATCGTCTCGGTGAGCGCGGCCATGTCGTGCATGTAGCCGGTGCGGTAGTTCACGTGCGTGATCATCGCGATGGCGGTGTGTTCGTCGATGGCGGCAGGCAGTTCGGACGCGTCATCGACGAGACGCAGTTCATAGCCGCGATCGAGCTGCTCGATCAAACCCTGCGCGATATACAGGTCGCTCGGAAAGTTCGAACGTTCGGAGACGATCACGCGACGTTTCGGATCGCGCTCGTTCGCGAGCTTGAGCGCCGCGGAGAGGATCTTGAAGAGATTGGCCGAGATCGTGTCGTTCACGACGACTTCATCCTCGCCCGCGCCGATGAGCGGAGCCAGCTTGTTGCCGAGCCGTCGCGGCAGCGCGTACCAGCCGGCGGTGTTCCAACTGCGGATCAGCCCTTCGCCCCATTCTTCGGCGATCACGCCGGCCGCGCGCGCGGCAGCCGCTTTGGGCGGCACGCCGAGCGAGTTGCCATCCAGATAGATCACGTCGTTCGCAAGCACGAATTGATCGCGCAGGGCATTCAGCGGGTCGTCGCGGTCGAGTGCGGCGGCGTCGTCACGGTTTTTCATCGAAAAGTCCAATTGTTCAGGGAAGATCGGGCGATCAGGAAAGCGGGCGCAGGACGGCGCGCACCGGGCTCGCATCGAGCGTCGAAAATTTGAGCGGCAGCGCGATGAGTTCGTAGTCGCCGGGCGCGACGGCATCGAGCACGAGGCCTTCGAGAATCGCCATGCCGTGCGCGCGAATCCGGCGATGCGCGTCCATCGTCTTCGATTCCTGCGGATCGAGCGATGGCGTGTCGATACCGATGAGCTTCACGCCACGCGCCGCCAATAGATCAATGGTCGCGGGCGCGACGGCACAAAATGCGCTGTCCCAAGTGTCGAGCGGCGCACTCGCGTAGGTACGCAGGAGGATGCGCGGCGGGGCGTTGTCATCGTCGAGAAAATCGGCGATATGTTCTGGCAAAACGAGCGGCGCCGCGCCAATGCAATTCACGACCCGGCAAGCGCCGAGATACGTGTCGAGCGGCACCTCGCCAATAGCCGCGCCGTGTTCGTCGTAATGCAGCGGGGCATCGGCATGAGCGCCGGTGTGCGGCGAAAGCGTGAAACGCGCCACGTTCACGGGCGAGCCCGCTTCCATGCGCCAGACGCGTTCGATACCAACGGGCGTATCGCCCGGCCAGACCGGCGTGTCGGTGGAAATCGGCGGAGAAACATCGAGAAGCGTCATGTCGGCTAACAGAAAGCGCTGGGATGCGTCAAATCATAGCCGTGCTATCTCGAAATGTGATTGCAAAAAAACTACCCAAAAACGTTGTGGCTAGAACATAATTCGATGAAACGGGCTAGGGGACTAAAAAATGACCGGATTCACGCTCGATGCAACAGATTGCCGAATTCTGGCGGTACTGCAGGAAGATGGACGGATCAGTAACCTGGACCTTGCGGAGCGTATCGCGCTCTCGCCTTCGGCGTGTTTGCGCCGCATGCGCCTGCTCGAAGAAGAGGGCGTGATTGCGAGCTATCGCGCGTGTCTGGACCGTGAGCGGCTGGGCATCGAGCTCGAAGCCTTCGTGCACGTCTCCATGCGCAACGACCAGGAAAACTGGCACGAGAAGTTCGCGGCCGCCGTGCGCGAATGGCCGGAAGTGGTGGGCGCGTTCGTCGTCACGGGCGACACGCATTACGTGTTGCGCGTGCTCGCGCACAACCTCAAGCACTACTCGGATTTCATTCTGAGCAAGCTGTATAAGGCGCCGGGCGTTATCGACATTCGCTCGAATATCGTCTTGCAAACCATGAAGGACGATGCAGGCGTGCCCGTCGCGCTGATCGAACAACCGGCGCGGCCAAGCAGCCCGCCTTGAGTCTCAGGCGTTGATACTCAAGCGTCGAGGCGCTTATTCGATCGATCCCAACGTGTGGAATCCGCCGGCGTGAAACACCAGCGGAGGCGCGCTGTCGTCTTTCGCGCGCACGCCACAGCGCTCCACTTCGCCGACAAAGATCACGTGGTCGCCTTCGTCGTAGCGGCTGCGATTGTGGCATTCGAACCAGGCAATCGCGCCGTCGAGCACTGGCATGCCGGTGTCGCCCGCCGCGTGCGAGACGCCCGCGAAGCGGTCGCCCTTGACCGTGGCGAAGCGCCGGCAAAGCTCCAGTTGCGATGCCGCGAGCACGTTCACCACGTAGTGACTATTGGCGCGAAACACCGGCATCGAAGCCGACTTGGTGGCGAGACTCCACAGCACGAGCGGCGGGTCGAGCGATACCGAATTAAACGAACTGGCCGTGATGCCGATCAACTGCCCGGATTCGGTGCGCGTGGTGATGACGGTCACACCCGTCGCAAACTGGCCGAGCGCGGCGCGGAATTCTTTCGGATCGAAGTTCGGGGTTTTGGCGCTTGTCATCGGGCAAAGTCGTCTTGTTTTTTCGCCGACCTGACGAGTTTCGCTTGGAGCGAGAGGACTTGTCATCGGTTAGAAGTGTCTTGTTTTATGCCGATCCGGACGCGCGTTTCCTCGGGGCGAAAGGGCTTGTCATCAGGTGATGGAATCTCGTCTTGCCGAACCGGATACGTGGTGCATTCGAATCGGAAGGACCTGTTCTCGTGTGTCTAAAAGCTGGAGATTGGCTCGATTCTAGCGGAATCAGCCGTCCGGAACCGCCATAAGCCAGCGTCGGCAGTGTGGCCAACGCCGCTTTGTAAAAGCCGGTAAGCTCGGAGCAAGCCCTTCGCGCGCATCGAAACATCGAAGAAACCGTGGGGAATGTTGAAGAAGCGGCGAGGCGCATCCATATGGGTGATCCGCGGCATGGCCGCATGCACTTGACGAGGAGTTGCGCATGACCCAGCAGAATGAGCAGGCAAGAACCGAAACCGCGACGCTCGGCGGCGGTTGCTTCTGGTGCACGGAAGCGGTGTTTCTGGCGGTCGAAGGCGTGGTGTCGGTCGAATCCGGCTATGCGGGCGGCAAGGTGGTCGATCCGTCGTACGAACAGGTCTGCGACGGCGAAACCGGCCACGCGGAAGTGGTGAAGGTCGTGTTCGATCCGGCGATCATCAGCTACCGCGAAGTGCTTGAGATTTTCTTCGCGACGCACGATCCGACGCAACTCAATCGCCAGGGTAATGACGTGGGCACGCAGTATCGCTCGGCGGTGTTCACGCATTCGGACGAGCAACGAAAGGTCGCGCTCGAAGTGATCGATGAACTACAGCGCGAGGATGTCTTCGGCGGCAAGATCGTCACGCAGGTCACCGCGCTCGACAACGACTACTATCCGGCCGAAGCGTATCACCAGAACTACTTCGAGCAGCATCCGAACCAGGGGTATTGCGCGGCGGTCGTCGGCCCGAAGGTCGCGAAGTTCCGCAAGAAGTTCGCGCATCGGTTGAAGAAGTGAAGGGCGGGGCGGAGGCCGCGCTTGAGGGCGGTCTGCATACCGTGTCGGAGCCGGGAAGTCGCCGCGTTCAGTCCATCCCATAAGGCGAGGCATCCTGGCGCTCAAGTCGCGCTTGAAGCAAAGACGTGACGGCATGCGAGCCGTGCCTGAAGTGCGGCTCGATAGCGGTGGATAGAGCGTTCAGCCAGTACGCCGGGGAGCCCGGTCGATTTCAGCCGTCGCATGTTATAGGTATACCGCTAGCCGCGTTGTACGCGCTCGCATTCCCGCGCAATCCCACGCGCAAGCTCGAAGCACGTAAGCGGCGCGGAACCCTCCGCCTTGTTGTTCGCCGCGATGACCACCGGCTGGCCCGCGATCGCATATCGCGCGGCCAGTTCGGCCAGCGCCTCGCGCGTGTCGCGGTCTTCATCGACTATTTGGTCGAACGGCTCGTACTTCGCCTTTGCCTGTTCGTAGCGAAAGCCGCTGTGCAAACTCCAGCGCACGACGAGCGGCCCTAGCGTTTCTTCGTCCAGCAACTCGAGCGCCTTCGCCTGGCGACGCACGTCCGGCATGCGCGCGTGCACGCCGATGCAATAGCGCACCGTCGCGTCCCGCAGCGCGCGTATGAAGCGAGGTGTCAGCATGACGGCGTCGCGCAATTCGACGGCGTAACGCGTCTCGCCTTCGAGCGGCGGAAGCGCGCCGAGAAACGCCGCCAACCGGTCGATGAAGCGCGATGGCTCGACGATCATCGCATCCGGCAGCGGCGAGAACTGGAACACGAGCGCGCCGGCTTTCGTCCCAAGCCCGCCGATGCACGGCGTCACGAATTCGTCGATGGCAATCCGCGCGTTCAGAAACGCGGGGTTCTCCGCATCGGGCGCGCCGCGCTGGCCGCGGATAAAGGCGTCGGTGACGGCGGCAGGCGCCTTCACGATGAAGCGAAAGTGCTCCGGCACCTGGCTCGCATACCGCGCGTAGTCGGCGAGCGAAAGCGGTGCGTAGAACGAGCGGTCGATGGACACGCAGCGCAACAACGGATGCGCGCTGTAGGCGGTGAGGCCGTCGCGCGAGAGCTTCGTGTTCGAATACGCGTCGCCGTAGACAATTCCGCGCCAGCCCGGAAACGACCACGTCGATGTGCCGAGATGAATGGCTTCGGGCAGTTGTTTCGCGAGCGCGTCGAGATCGGCGTTCAATGGCGCGGGCAGGACGCCGCGTGCCTTCGGCTGGCTCGCGGGCTTGCGCGGCGCGGGTTCTTCGAACAGGTCGGGTTCTGTGGCTTGCCCGTGTTCCGCCGACGCCGGCAGGCACTTTGGCTCACCGGCTGGCGCAATCTCACTCGGCGCCGTGTCGTCGAGCAGGGAGCCCTGCGCGTCGCCGTCACGCGCAGCGTCCTCTTCCGGAAACTTCGATCCCTGCTTCAGAGCGCCTTCTCGTAGATGTATTTCCGCGACCACGGCAAGGTCCTCGCGCTGCGGCCCGCCTTGCGGCACACCACTTGGTAGATCGACACGTCGTCGTTCTCGAACGCGTACGCGCAACCCGCGAGATACACGCGCCAGATGCGGAATTTCTCGTCATCGACGAGCTTCTTGGCTTGCTCGGCATTTGCCTCGAAGCTCTCTGCCCAGATGTCGAGCGTGCGGGCGTAATGCCGGCGCAAGCTTTCGATGTCGATCGCTTCCAGCCCGCCGCGCTGCATGCTTTCGAGCGCGAGACCGATATGCGGCAACTCGCCATCCGGAAACACGTAGCGGTCGATAAACTCGCCGCCGCCGAGCGCGGTCTCGCCGCTGTCGGCGTCGGATGACGTGATGCCGTGATTCATCGCGACGCCGTCATCGACCAGCAGATCGCGAATCTTTGCAAAGTAGCCCGGCAGATTCTTGCGTCCGACGTGCTCGAACATGCCCACGCTCGTGATGCGGTCGAATTGCCCCGGCACGTCGCGATAATCTTGCAGACGGATTTCGATCTGATCTTCGAGGCCCGCATCTTTCACGCGCTGCGTCGCGAGCTTGAACTGGTTTTCCGAGAGCGTCACGCCCACGCACTTCGCGCCGAACTTCTGCGCGGCACGGATCACGAGCGCGCCCCAGCCGCAGCCAATGTCGAGCAAACGATGGCCCGGCTGCACCTGAATCTTGGTCAGGATGTGATCGATCTTCTTGATCTGCGCGGTGGCCAAATCTTCGTCGCCGTTTTCGAAGTACGCGCACGAGTACACCATGTTCTTGTCGAGCCAGAGCTGATAGAACTCGTTCGACACATCGTAGTGGTACTGAATGGCCTTCTTGTCAGACGCCTTCGAGTGATTGAAGTAGCGCCGCACGCGAGCCAGCTTGCCCGCGCTCGTGACGGTGTTCTTCGCGAGCGAATAACCGACGTTGATGATGTCCGAGAGCTTGCCCTCGATATCGATCTTGCCTTTCACGTACGCTTCACCGAGATTGTCGAGACTCGGTTCCAGCAGATAAGGCAGCGCCGTCGCGCTCTTTACATGCAACGTGACTTGCGGCGCGGCGAACTGCCCGAAGTCGTGCTGCTGTCCATCCCAAAGCACGAGGCGCGCAGGCAGGTTGGCCCTGGCCCGCACTTCCTCGACCCATTGCGTCAGCTTCTTCTCCCAGAACATGCTTGCTTCTCCGCGCTAAAGAAAATCAAGGGGAAGGCCCGCCGTGCCGGTTCTGGATGCCCGTGCATCGACGCGCCTTCATGTTCGTTGCCGTGGTGCTGCGTTTTATGACGACGTACTGCCTGCTACCGGACCCGTCTTAGGGTGCGAGCCTCTTGATATCCCACGGGCCGTCCGCGCGCTCGCGCTCGTAGACGATGCGGTCATGCAGCCGCGACGGACGTCCCTGCCAGAATTCGATGGTGTCCGGCACGAGCCGGTAGCCGCCCCAATGTGGCGGGCGCGGCGGTGCGTCGCCGAATTTTTCGATCATTTCGCGCTCGCGCGCTTCGAGCGCCTCGCGGCTTTCGAGCGGCTGACTCTGTTCCGACGCCCACGCGCCAATGCGCGATCCGAGCGGCCGGGACTGAAAATAGGCATCGCTTTCCTCGGCGCTCGTCTTGACGATCACGCCTTCGACACGCACCTGACGTTCGAGCTCGATCCAGTGGAACAGCAGACTTGCCGCGGGATTGGCGGCGATTTCGCGGCCTTTGCGGCTATCGTAATTGGTAAAAAAAACGAAGCCACGTTCGTCGAACCCCTTGATCAGCACGATGCGCGCGGAGGGCCGGCCGTTCTGGTCGACGGTGGCCAAGGTCATGGCGTTGGGTTCGGGCAGTTTCGCGTCGAGCGCCTGGGCGAACCAGGTGTCGAACTGGCGCACCGGGTCCGGCGCGACGTCGGCGGCGTCGAGTGAGCCGCGAGAATAATTTTTGCGAAGGTCTGCGAGGGTGGTCATTTTTATGCAAACGCTACAGTCGGCGTCAGTATAGCCAAGGTGGTTCTTTCTTGCCCTTGCCGTGGTGAATCCGGTCCGGCTATCACCCCTTGGGTTTCGATAAGGCAGAATACGCAATTCGCGCGCTTTCTGCATGAATGGTCTACCAACTTTGTCAATTAGACAGGCGCTTGTAAGCTATGCCTGACGGGCCGCAGCGGCGTTTGGCTTGTTTTTGCCCATGCTCCGCGAAGCCCTCCCGCGCTTTTTCGGTTTCTGCTTCCACCTATGACTGCCACCATCGCTCCCAACGAGTCACCTTCCGCCGACGAGATCGCCGACCGCGACCGACGCTTCGGCGGCATCGCGCGTCTATATGGCGCGCCTGCGCTCGCGGCGTTCGAAGGCGCGCATGTCGCGGTGATCGGCATAGGCGGCGTGGGATCGTGGGTGGCTGAAGCGCTGGCGCGCAGCGCAATCGGCAAGCTCACGTTGATCGATCTCGACAACGTCGCCGAAAGCAACACCAACCGGCAGATCCACGCGCTCGACGGCAACTACGGCAAGGCCAAGGTCACGGCGATGGCCGAGCGCATCCGTTTGATCGATCCCGCCTGCGACGTGCGGCAGATCGAGGACTTCGTGGAGCCGGGTAATTTCGATGCGATGCTCGGCGGCGGTTTCGACTTCATCGTCGATGCCATCGACAGCGTGCGCACGAAAACCGCGCTCATTGCGTGGTGTGTCGCGAACAAGCAGCCGCTGATCACGGTGGGCGGCGCGGGCGGGCAGCTCGATCCGACGCGTATTCGCATCGACGACCTGGCGCTGACCATTCAGGACCCGCTGCTTTCGAAAGTGCGCGGCCAGTTGCGCAAAATGCACGGCTTTCCGCGCGGACCGAAGGCGCGTTTCAAGGTCAGCGCGGTGTATTCGGACGAGCCGCTCATTTACCCGGAAGCGGCCGCTTGCGATATCAGCGAGGGCGCGGAGCATCTGGAAACCGGCGCGGGATACGCGGGCCCGGTCGGGCTGAATTGCGCGGGTTTCGGGTCCAGCGTGTGTGTGACGGCGAGCTTTGGGTTCGCAGCGGCGGCGTTCGTGCTTCGGGCGTTGGCGAAGAAGGCGGCTTAGGGCGGCAGATTCTTGCGGGGACTTAAAAACGGCGCGCGGATAGAGTCACAGAAGCATGAATGGTGGTGGCTTGCGTCGATGGCAGGTCGGTTTTCGCACGAATATGACGAGCTGGCGTCGCGGCAAACCCGCCAGTTGCACGCATGCATGCGAGTCGACGTGGCCACACGGCGAACATGCGCTGCTTGACGTCACGCGGCGAACCGCAGCCAACAAAAAAACGGCCAGCTTCCACGAGCTGGCCGTTTCTGCATCCACGAGCCGATCATGCATGCTCAATTCATCGCGGCACTCAGCCTGCGCCGCCAGTACGCCACGACATCCGGCTGATTCGCCGCGAGTTCGAACACCGATAGCATCGTCTTGCGGCCAACGTCGTCCATGAACGCGCGATCGCGCACGACGATTTCGAGCAGATGTTCCAGCGCACCACCGTAATCGCGGCCGGCGATCAAACGGTTCGCAAGCGCAAAGCGCGCTTCGAGATCGTCCGGTTTCGCGTTCACCGCCGCGATGAGATCGTCGGCGGGCGGCAGTCCGGCGGCTGCATCGGCGGCGTCGAGTTCGGTCTTGAGCGCGTTATAGCGCGCGTCGATGCCCTGCGTCGTCTTAGGCGAAAGCAGCTTGTCTTCTTCCTTCGCTTCGTCGATCCGCCGTTCCGCGATCAGCCATTCGATCAAATCGAGGCGCGCATCTTCGTAACTCGGATCGAGCGCGATCGTGGCCTTGATGCGATCGATCGCGTCCTTGCGGTTACCGCTCGCCCACGCGTCGTGCGCGGCGCGGCGCTCGGCCTCGGCGCCAGCAGGCACGAGCCGGTCGAGAAACTCGCGCAATTGGCCCTCCGGCAACACGCCGATGAACTGGTCCACTGGCCGGCCTTCCGCGAACGCGATCACGTGCGGAATGCTGCGCACCTGGAAGTGCTGCGCGAGTTCTTGATTCTCGTCGACATTCACCTTGACGAGCTTCCAGTTGCCGGCGGCTTCGGCTTCGAGCCGTTCCAACATCGGACCGAGCGTCTTGCACGGGCCGCACCACGGAGCCCAGAAATCGACGAGAACGGGCGCGAGCATCGACGCGTTGATGACGTCGTTTTCAAACGTAGCGAGGGTCGTTTCCATGCGTTCTCTCCTAATGCCTGCAATGTGTCTTGAAATTAGATGGGGACGCTTGCATAACTCTCAACGGCCACGGCGTTGATTCACGCCGATGCACGTCTCATGCCTCGGGCGCGCGATTCTCGCGGCGCGCGGGCGGCAGCGGAATGAACTCCGTCTCGCCGGGAACGTGCCCCATGCGCTGCTCGCTCCATGCCTGTTTCGCGGCCTCGATCTTGTCGCGCGAACTGGCGACGAAATTCCATTCGATGATGCGTGCGCCGTCGAGCGGCGCGCCACCGAGAATCATCACGCGCGCGCCGTTCGTGCTCTCGAAACGCACCGGCGCGCCCGGTTCGAGCACGGCCATTTGCTGTTCGGGCAGCGCTTGGCCGTCGATGGACAGATCGCCTTCGACGAGATACACGCCGCGTTCCTCGTGTTCGGTATCGAGCGTGAGCGCGCTGCCGCGAGCGAAATCGGCGGCGACGTAAAGCGTTGGCGAGAACGTGCGCGTGGGCGCTTGGGCGCCGAACGCGGTGCCCGCGATTACGCGCAAAGTCACGCCGTCGCGCTCGATTTGCGGCAAGGCGGACGCCGCATGACGCTCGAACGAAGGCTCGACTTCCTCGCTTGCCACCGGCAGCGCGACCCAGGTCTGGATGCCATGCATCGTCTGGCCTCGCTCGCGTTCCTCGTCGGGTGTACGTTCCGAATGGACGATGCCGCGCCCGGCGGTCATCCAGTTGACGTCGCCGGGCACGATCTTCTGCACGGAGCCGACGCTGTCGCGATGCATGATGGCGCCTTCGAAGAGATAGGTGACGGTTGCGAGCCCGATATGCGGATGCGGCCGTACATCCAGTCCCTGTCCGGGCACGAGGGTTGCGGGACCGATGTGGTCGAAGAAGATGAAGGGTCCGACAGTGCGTGCCGCCAGTGCGGGGAGCACGCGCCTCACCGTGAGGCCGCCGACATCGTGTTGATGTGGTTTGAGCAGGACGCGGATCGACGTGGACATTGGCGGTTCCGGTAGCTGACGCGCCGGTTGCGCGCCTGGAACCGCCGATTCTACCGGCCGCTGCGGCGATGCGCTCTCATCGGGGATGTGGAAAACGCTTCATCGACTTCGTGCGGAGTTACGCGTGCTTCACGTGTTTTTTACGAAGGGACCGCGCTTTTTGCAGCATGCGTGCAGAATTTGCGCAAACGTCAATTGATAGGAGAGGAAACCATGAGCAAGAATAAACTGTTGATCGCCATCGCCGCAGGTCTTTTGAGCGCCACGACTGCAACCGGCGCAATGGCCCAGACCTCGTCGGGCAACTCGTCGGCGGCCATGGGCCAGACCGACACTGGCGCGTCGACCGATGGCACGTCGTCGTCGGGCACGACCAAGCACAAGATGCGCAAGCACAGCGCGCATCCGTCGGCAGGCAAGAAGACGCCTGACGTCGAAACCGGCAACAATGCGGCAGCGGAATCCGGCCAAAGCAAGTAAGCGGTCTGGATTGCTGTGAAGCGCCCGGGCTTCCCTTGGGAGGCGCGGGCGTTTTTTTGTCTGCATGCGCCAAGACGGCAAGGCGTTGTGAGCGCAGTTTTTCACAAGCCACCGCAGAGTGCGCCCCGCTAAACTCGTGTGACTTTCAATCGAAGTGCACGAAGGAGCGGCGATGTCGCCAAGGGATTTGTTGATTGCGTCGGTGGTGATTCTCGCGTGGGGCGTGAATTTCGTTGTCATCAAACTGGGTTTGCACGGCGTGCCGCCGTTCTTGCTGGGCGCCTTGCGATTCGCGCTGGCCGCGGTGCCGGTCTTCTTCGTCAAGCGCCCGCGAATTCCGCTGCGCTGGCTTTTTGCTTATGGTCTTTCGATTTCGTTCGGCCAGTTTGCGTTGTTGTTCTATGGCATGTCGGTCGGCATGCCGGCGGGACTTGCTTCGCTCGTCTTGCAGGCGCAGGCGTTCTTCACCTTGATCTTTGCCGCCTTCATGCTTGGCGAGCGCATACGCGCGATGAATATAGCTGGACTCTTGATCGCGGCGGCCGGGCTAGCGCTGATCGGCATGCAGGGCGGCCACGCGATGACCCTCACAGGGTTCTTGTTCACGCTTGGCGCGGCGTCGATGTGGGCGCTTGGCAATGTCGTCACGAAGCGCATGGGCAAAGTCGACTTGCTGTCGCTCGTAGTGTGGGCGAGCCTGATACCGCCGCTGCCGTTTCTTGCGTTGTCGTTGATTTTCGAGGGCCCGGCGCGCATTGAAGCGAGCCTTGCGGCGATCCCGTCGATATCGATTTTCGCGATCGTTTATCTCTCGTTCATCGCGACCATCATTGGCTACAGCTTGTGGGGCAAATTGCTTGCGCGCTATCCGGCGGCGCAGGTCGCACCGTTCTCGTTATTAGTGCCGGTGATAGGTATTGCATCGGCGGCGGTGTTTCTGGGCGAGGCGCTGACACCGGCGGAAGTAGCGGGTGCGGCGCTGGTAATGGCGGGATTGGCGGTCAATGTATTCGGCGCACGCTTGAAACAGAGACTATTCCCCGTCCCGCGATAAAAAAAACCGCGAAAAATGAACCCTTAAAGTGAAGGCGGCTAAAGAAAAAAGCAATACAACGGCCGACTTCCTTGGAAGTGCCAGAGAAGAAACTCGAACAGCGACTCCGAAAAAAGCCTTGGTCTTGTGAGTTTTACCGAGAGCGTGAGTGGAGGGGGAGTGCACAAAGGGTTTGTGGTAAATAGCGGGGAACCAGTTGTGCTTCAGAAGCCGGTTCGAAAGCTGCTTTCTTTGGTTCCTTTCTTTGCAGCAGCAAAGAAAGGGACCCCACCGCCGGGGAGGCGGCTACTGAACGGAAACGCAAGGCAACGGCTCAACTCATCAGAAGCGCGAAAAAATATCAGACCGCAAAAAAGGTCCCAGCGCAGTCAAAAAAAAATCCGCATGCCTAGTAATTGATTACCACGAGCGCGAGAAATGGGAAGTGCCCAAAGGGTTTGTGAGAAACAGCGGGGAACCAGTTGTGCTTCAGAAGCCGGTTCCAAAGCTGCTTTCTTTGGTTCCTTTCTTTGCAGCAGCAAAGAAAGGAACCCCACCGCCGGGGAGGCGGCTACTGAACAGAAACGCAAGGCAACGGCTCGACTCATCAGAAGCGCGAAAAAACATCAGACCGCAAAAGAGGTCCCAGCGCAGCTAAAAAAAGCCGCATGCCTAGTAATTGATTACCACGAGCGCGAGCAATGGGAAGTGCCCAAAGGGTTTGTGAGAAACAGCGGGGAACCAGTTGTGCTTCAGAAGCCGGTTCCTGAGCTGCTTTCTTTGGTTCCTTTCTTTGCAGCAGCAAAGAAAGGGACCCCACCGCCGGGGAGGCGGCTACTGAACGAGACTGCCCGAGAACGGCAAAAGAACCGCAAAAGAACCGCAAAAGAACCGCAAACCAACGTCTTCAAGTCATGCGACTCTTAGCCAAAGGCGGATTAGCAGCAAAATACCGCCTGATGCCTTTCATAATGGCGCTAGCCATCTTGTCCCGATAGGCATCATCGTTGAGGCGAGTCTCCTCATCCGGGTTACTGATAAACGCGGTTTCGACGAGAATCGAGGGAATATCGGGTGCCTTGAGCACGGCAAACCCTGCCTGTTCGACCGACCCCTTGTGCAGTTTGTTAATGCCCCCGATTTCATTCAGCACGAAACTCCCATACCGCATGGAATCGCGAATCTGCGCCGTAGTGGACATGTCGAAAAGCGCGCGATTCACGCTAGCGTCTTGCGATTTCACGTTGATGCCACCGACCTGATCCGACGAATTTTCCTTGGCGGCCATCCACCGCGCTGCCGCGCTCGACGCACCATGTTCCGACAACGCGAAAACGGAAGAACCACGCGCCGAAGACTCGGTAAACGCGTCCGCATGAATCGACACGAATAGATCGGCGCCGACACGCTGCGCCTTCTGCACACGCACATTGAGTGGCACGAAGAAATCGGCATCACGCGTCATCATGGCGCGCATGTTGGGTTGCGCGTCGATCTTCGCGCGCAGCTTCTTCGCGATATCGAGCGCAATGTGCTTCTCATACGTCCCCGCGCCGCCGATGGCGCCGGGATCTTCGCCACCGTGACCCGGATCGATGGCCACAGTCAGAAGGCGCGTCGTCCCCGAGCGATCCTGCTTGGGCTGCGAGAACGTGTATTGGTCGCTGTCGTCGTCATCCTTCTTCGCGATCACGGGCGGCACGACGCGCGACGGCTTCGGCACGGATGGCGCAGGCATAGGCGCAGGCTTCGGCGCCACCGACGCGGCGTTGTCCGGGGCATCGCCCTGAGCGTACTTCTGGAAAAACTCGTCGGTCGAATCCTGCGAGAGCGATTTCTGCGGCGTGGCCGGCCCCGAAAGCGTGGCGGGCGGCGGCGCGGAAGGATTCGGATTGGCGCGGTCGAAGGCCTCCTGCTTGTGCTCGGACTGCGCGAGCAGTTCCATCAGCGGATCAGGCGCGACGGCCGGGTAAAGATCGAACACGAGCCGATACTTGTAGCTTCCAATTGGCCCTAGCGTGAAGACCTGCGGCTTCACCGAACCCTTGAGGTCGAACACCATGCGCACGACATGCGGCTGGTACTGACCGACGCGCACCGATTGAATCTGCGGATCGTTCGGCGTGATCTTCGAGACGAGATCGCGCAGCGACTGATCCAGATCGATGCCGTTCAGATCCACGACGAGTCTGTCCGGGCCTTGCAGCGTCTGATTGCTGTTCGTGAGCGGCTGGTCGGATTCGATGGTCACGCGCGTGTAATCGCGCGCGGGCCACACGCGCACGCCGAGCACGGAACTCGCGTGCGCGAGCTTCGGTGCGACGAGCGCAAGCGCAAGCGTCGATGCGCCCGCGCGCAGCACCTGACGCCGTCGCCAGTTGTGCGGCGCGCTCGCACCTGATTCGATCGAATGAAACGGCTTGATCAGCATCTTTCGAGACATGTCTTTCCTGTTTCGCTAAACGCCCGCGCATTCAGCACGCGGCCTTCTTCGACTTCACGGCTCTCGTCGGGCAAGGCAAGTTCGAACACGAGGTCCGGCACGCCGAGCAGTCCGCCCGCTTGCTGCGGCCATTCGATGAGGCACACCGCGCCGCGATCGAAATACTCGCGAAAGCCGGCATCGGCCCATTCGGCGGGATCGGCGAAGCGGTAGAGATCGAAGTGATAGACATCGAGCGGCCCGCCTGGCGTGTCGAGCGAATAGGGCTCGACGAGCGTGTAAGTCGGACTCTTCACGCGGCCCGCATGACCGAGCGCGCGCAAGGTCGCGCGCACGAGCGTGGTCTTGCCCGCGCCCAAGTCACCGATCAACTGGACCTGCAAGCCCGAAAAACGTTCGGCCGAGGTTTGCTTGCGCGTCTCGTCGATGGCGCGTGCGAAGCGTTCCCCGAAGGCGAGCGTTGCCGCTTCGTCGCGCAGATCGAAGCGGCGTTCGAGGAGCGCGGAAGGAAAATCAGGCGTCGTTCGTACAGGGCTTTCGGGCATTGCTCGTAAAATGTCGTGATGAACCGATTGCCGGAACATTCCGTTGAAATCACGACCGCGTCCAGCGACGCCGCCGATGAGTCGCGCGCCTTGCATCACGTCGAACTAGGCGATGAGGCCGCGCTGGCGGAACTCGCGCTACGCATCAAGACGTGGGGGCGCGAGTTGGGATTCGGTGCGGTTGGTATCGGCGATACCGACCTGACGGATGCCGAGGAAGGCCTCGCCAGTTGGCTTGAAGCAGGCTATCACGGCGAGATGGATTATATGGCCAAACATGGGATGAAACGCGCAAGGCCCGCCGAGCTTGTGGCCGGCACGCGACGGGTCATCACGGCGCGCATGGCTTATCTGCCTGGCGCGACGCTCGAGCACAAGGGCGCTGAAAGTGTCGCGACAGCCGATGGTCAGAGGAACGACTGGCGCGCCGTCGAATGGTCGCGCTTGAGCGATCCATCGCAGGCGATGGTCTCGATCTACGCACGCGGCCGCGATTATCACAAGGTCATGCGCAACCGGCTGCAGCAACTGGCCGAGCGCATCGAAGCTGCCATCGGGCCGTTCGGGCATCGCGCGTTCACGGACTCCGCGCCGGTTCTCGAAGTCGCGCTGGCGCAAAAAGCAAGCGTCGGCTGGCGTGGCAAGCATACGTTGCTGCTCGATCGCGATGCCGGTTCGCTCTTCTTCATCGGCGAGATTTACGTCGATATTGCATTGCCCGTCGACCCGCATCCCGAGACGGACGGCGCGCATTGCGGGCAGTGCACGCGCTGTATCGGCGCATGTCCGACTGGCGCGATCGTGGCGCCGTATCGCGTGGATGCGCGGCGCTGCATCTCGTATCTGACGATAGAACTTCAAGGCAGTATTCCCGAGGAGATGCGGCCTTTGATCGGCAATCGCGTGTATGGGTGCGACGATTGTCAGCTCGTGTGTCCTTGGAACAAGTTCGCGCAAGCCGCGCCGGTCGTGGACTTCGATGTGCGGCATGGGCTCGATCGTTCCACGCTCGTCGAGTTGTTTGCGTGGAGCGCCGAGGACTTCGACACGCGCATGCAGGGCAGCGCGATCCGGCGTATCGGACACGAGCGATGGCTGCGCAATATCGCGGTGGCGATGGGCAATGCACTGCGCGCGTCGCTCGAAAGCGTGGAGCGCGAGCGTATCGTGCAAGCGTTGCAGGCGCGCATGGACGATCCTTCCGCGCTGGTTCGCGAGCATGTGCAATGGGCGCTCGCGCAGCGCGCGGCGCCAGACGAAATAGCGAGGCCGGCATGAAGCATTTCGATGCAGTGATCGACGCGCCCTTCGGCAAAGTCGGCATTCGCGCCGACGAGCGCGCCGTGCGCGAGATCGTCTATCTTTCGGCCGAGGTCGAAAGCATCGAGTCGGACAAGCCGCTCGTGCAACAAGCCATCGCACAGATTCGCCAATATTTCGAGCAACCCGCCATGCGTTTCGATCTGCCGCTCGGCACCGGCGGCACGGCGTTTCAAGAGCGCGTGTGGAAGGGCATTTCTGGCATCGCGGCGGGACAAGTGTGGACCTACGGCCAGCTCGCGCGCGAAGTCGGCAGCGTGCCGCGCGCGGTCGGGCAAGCGTGCGGCTCCAATCCGCTGCCGATCGTGATACCGTGCCACCGGGTGGTTTCATCGAGCGGGATAGGCGGCTTCGCGCATACGCCCGGTGATGGCTTTTTTCGTGACGTGAAGCGCTGGTTGCTGGCGCATGAGGGTGTATCGATCGCATGAGCGCAATCGCCGAGGAACTGCCGACGCCGGAACTGATCGCGAGTTCGGACTCGATCGATCTCTTTTGCGACGCGCTCTGGCTCGAACACGGGCTCGCCAAGAATTCGCTCGAAGCGTATCGCCGCGACCTGAAGCTCTTCGCCGAATGGCTCGCGAAGACGCGCGGCGGGTCCATCGACACGGCGAGTGAAAGCGACCTGAACGGCTACATGGCTGCGCGCCGTGGCGACAAGGCGACCTCCGCGAACCGGCGTCTGTCCGTGTTCCGCCGATATTACGGCTGGGCGTTGCGCGAGCATCGCGCGACGGTCGATCCAACCTTGAAGCTGCGCTCGGCGAAGCAGCCGCCGCGCTTTCCATCGACGCTCAACGAAGCGCAAGTCGAAGCGCTGCTCGGCGCGCCGGACATCGAAACGCCACTCGGTCTGCGCGACCGCACCATGCTCGAACTGATGTATGCGAGCGGCCTGCGCGTCACCGAACTCGTCACCTTGAAGACGGTGGCCGTCGGCCTGAACGAAGGCGTGGTGCGCGTGATGGGCAAGGGCTCTAAGGAACGCCTCGTGCCCTTCGGCGAACAAGCGCATGAGTGGCTGATGCGTTATCTGCGTGAATCGCGTCCCGCGTTGCTAGGCGCGCGCGCCGCGGATGCGCTCTTCGTCACCTCGCGCGGCGAGGGCATGACGCGGCAGCAGTTCTGGAACATCATCAAGCGTCATGCGCTGAACGGCGGCGTGCAGGCGCCGCTTTCGCCGCACACGCTGCGTCACGCGTTCGCGACGCATCTGCTCAATCACGGCGCGGATTTGCGCGTCGTGCAGCTTCTGCTAGGTCACTCCGATATCTCGACCACGCAGATCTATACGCATGTCGCGCGCGAGCGCTTGCAAAAGCTGCATCGGGAGCATCATCCGCGCGGTTGACTTGTTCGCCAGAACGATCGTGCCGCTGCATTGGCCGTTCAGCCGATGGTGAGCATGAAGCCGCGCCGCTACAATGCCTCCATGTCGAAAACCAAACATGTCTCCGAAACCCCGGCGACGCAGTTTCTGCGCCGTAACAAGGTCGAGTTCGGCGAGCATCCCTACGATTATGTCGAGCACGGCGGCACGGAGGAGTCCGCGCGGCAACTCGGCGTGGACGAGCATCGCGTCGTCAAGACACTCGTGATGGAAGACGAGAACGCGAAGCCGCTCATCGTGCTCATGCATGGCGACCGCACGGTGTCGACCAAGAACCTCGCGCGGCAGACGGGCGCGAAGCGCATCGAGCCATGCAAGCCCGAAGTGGCGAACCGGCATTCGGGCTATCTCGTGGGCGGCACGTCGCCGTTCGGCACGAAGAAGGCAATGCCCGTGTTTGTCGAATCGAGCATTCTCGAACTCGACATCATCTATCTGAACGGCGGCCGGCGCGGCTATCTCGTCAGTCTCGATCCGGCGGTGCTCACCGGCTTGCTCAACGCGAAGCCCGTGCAGTGCGCGAGCGTCGATTAGAATGCTGACCGCATTCGCCACGTCAAAGAAAGAGCCAACATGATTCCTCTGATCGTCGCCGTCGTGTCCTATCTGATCGGCTCGATTTCATTCGCCGTCGTCGTCAGCAAGTCGATGGGACTCGCCGATCCCCGTTCGTACGGCTCGGGCAATCCCGGCGCGACCAACGTGCTGCGCACCGGCAACAAGAAAGCGGCCATCCTCACGCTGATCGGCGATGCGTTCAAAGGCTGGCTGCCCGTGTGGGTCGTCATGCACTTCGGCGCGGGCTGGGGGCTCGATCCGGCCGGGCTCGCGAGCGCGATCGCGCTGTCGGCCATCGCGGTTTTTCTCGGGCATTTGTACCCGATCTTCTTCAAGTTTCAGGGCGGCAAGGGCGTCGCGACGGCGGCCGGCGTGCTGCTCGCCATTCATCCGGCGCTCGGGGCGGCTACCTTGCTGACCTGGCTGATCATCGCGTTCTTCTTTCGCTATTCGTCGCTCGCGGCGCTCGTCGCGGCGGTCTTCGCACCGTTTTTTCAGGTGTTCCTGTTCGGGCCGAGCCGCATCTCGCTCGCCGTGCTGGCAATGAGCGCGCTGCTCGTCTGGCGGCATCGGGCCAATATTTCGAAGTTGCTGGCGGGGCAGGAGAGCCGTATCGGCGACAAGAAAAAAGCGGCGCAAGCGGCGAGCGAGGCGGACTGAGCGCGGACCGGCGCAACGCTCGGCCTACCAAACAAAACGCCGTTCCACAGGCATGCGGAACGGCGTTTTTGCGTGCGCTGCATGGCGCTGCGGGAAAGTCCTGCAGTGCGCCGTTGGCCCGCTTGCTAAAGGTGAAAACCTCAGTCGCGGAAGTTGTTGAAGTCGAGCGGCGTGTCCGTGACTTCCTTCTTGAGCAGCGCGATGGTGCTTTGCAGGTCGTCGCGCTTTGTGCCTTGTATGCGCACCGCGTCGCCCTGAATGCTCGCCTGCACCTTGATCTTGCTGTCCTTCACGATTTTCACGACCTTCTTCGCCAGATCGCCCGACACGCCTTTCTTGATGGTCACGACCTGCTTGAGTTTGTCGCCGCCGATCTTTTCCTGCTTGCCGTAGTCGAGAAAACGCACGTCGACGCCGCGCTTGGCCAGCTTGCCGACCAGCACGTCCTTGACTTGGCCGAGCTTGAAATCGTCGTCGGCGTAGAGCGTGAGGTCGCGCTCCTTCTGTTCGACGCGAGAATCCGAACCCTTGAAGTCGAAACGCGTCGAGATTTCCTTGTTCGATTGTTCGATCGCGTTCTTCACTTCGATCATGTTTGCTTCGCTGACGACGTCAAACGATGGCATCTTGTTTTCCCCTTCAATGAGGCGAGCGCGCAGCGGGCGCGGCTCGCGCAATCGCTATAATCACAGACCTGACGTCATTCTACCGACGCGCCTGCGGTTCCCCAAGGTTGCGCCGATTCTCCCGGTTCGCCACGCGGTTTTTCCCTGTCATGTCCCACGCTTCCTTCACGCCGCCACCGTTGCTCGACGACTATTCGCTGCGAGCGCACAACACGTTCGGCTTCGACGTGCGAGCGCGTCACGCCATGCACGTCGATAGCGTCGATGCCGCGATCTCGCTCGCCGCCGATGCGCGCATCGCCAACATGCAGCAGTTCGTGCTCGGCGGCGGCAGCAATGTCGTGCTGACGCGCGAATTCGATGGCGTCGCGCTGATCGTCGGCATTCATGGCAAGCGCGTGATCCACGAAGACGACGACGCCTGGCTCGTCGAAGCGGGCGCGGGCGAGAGCTGGCACGAGTTCGTCGCGTGGACGCTTGCGCAAGGCATGCCTGGCCTCGAAAACCTCGCGCTCATTCCCGGAACGGTCGGCGCGGCGCCTATCCAGAACATCGGCGCGTATGGCCTGGAAATGGGCGAGCGCTTCGAACGGCTGCACGCGGTGGAACTCGCGACTGGCGCGCACGCCCGTTTCGACCGGGCTGAATGCGCGTTCGGCTATCGCGACAGTTTCTTCAAGCGGGCAGGGCGCGGGCGCTTTCTGATCACGTCGGTGGTGTTCCGGCTGCCGAAGGCGTGGCAGCCGCGCGCAGACTACGCGGATGTCGCGCGGGCGCTGGAAGGCGCCTCCAGCCACGATGCACGAGCCATCTTCGATGCCGTCGTCGCCGTGCGCCGCGCCAAATTGCCGGACTGGACCGTGCTCGGCAACGCGGGCAGCTTCTTTAAGAATCCGGTGATGAGCGCGGAAGCGTTCGATGCATTGCACGTGCGCGAACCCGGCGTCGTGTCGTATCGTCAGCCGGACGGAGCGGTGAAGCTGGCCGCGGGTTGGCTGATCGACCAGTGCGGGTGGAAGGGGCGTGGCGTCGGTGGCGCGGCGGTGCATGACCGGCAGGCGCTCGTGCTCGTGAATCGTGGCGATGCGACCGGCGCGCAAGTGCTCGAACTCGCCGAAGCGATCAAGCGCGACGTGCTCGCGCGCTTCGATGTCGAACTGGAGATGGAGCCGGTTTGCTTGTGAAACCGATGAGCGCGGGTTCGTGCGTCGAGGGCCGACGTTTGGCGGCATGCGGTCGCGTTGACCGCGATGAGGTCAGCCACGCGCGTGACCAGACCCTGACAAACGCCGCGAAGAAGGGCGGCACTTCGATTCGAACCCCGCCCTTCCCGACAGCAACTCAGTGATTGAGCTTGCCCAGCAGCAAAAACTCCATCAACGCTTTCTGCACATGCAGACGGTTTTCCGCTTCGTCCCACACGACGCTTTGCGGGCCGTCGATCACTTCGGCGCTCACTTCCTCACCGCGATGCGCCGGCAAGCAGTGCATGAAGAGCGCATCCGGATTGGCGCGCGACATCATCTCGCTATCGACGCACCAGTCCGCGAAGGCCGCCTTGCGCGCTTCGTTTTCCGCCTCGAAGCCCATGCTGGTCCAGACATCGGTGGTGACGAGATCGGCGCCCGCGCACGCTTCGTTCGGGTCTTCGAATGCTTCGTAGAACGGCTTGCTGTCTTCAGAAACCAGCGCGTGATCGAGCGTGTAGCCGGGCGGCGTCGAGAGGCGCAATTTGAAGCCCAGAATCTGCGCGGCTTCTATCCACGTGTAGAGCATGTTGTTCGCGTCGCCGACCCACGCGACCGTCTTGCCGTGAATCGGCCCGCGTTGTTCGTAGTACGTGAAAATGTCCGCGAGCACCTGACACGGGTGATACTCGTTGGTCAGCCCGTTGATGACCGGCACGCGCGAATTTTCCGCAAAGCGCTCGATGATCTCCTGCCCGAACGTGCGGATCATGATGATGTCCACCATGCGCGAGATGACCTGCGCCGCGTCCTCGACCGGCTCGCCGCGCCCGAGCTGCGTGTCGCGCGTATTGAGGAACACCGCGTGGCCGCCTAGCTGGAAGATGCCCGCCTCGAAGGAAAGGCGCGTGCGCGTCGAATTCTTCTCGAAGATCATCGCGAGCGTGCGGTCGTGCAGCGGATGATAAGTCTCGTAGTTCTTGAATTTGCGCTTCAGAATGCGCGCGCGTTCGAGCACGTACTCGTAGTCGTCGAGTGAAAAATCCTTGAACTGAAGATAGTGGCGAATTTTTTTGGCGGTCATGAAACGCAAGCGGCGGCTTCGACCCGGTGCCCGCCGATGCGCGAAGCGGCATCGAAAAGACCGGACGGCGCCGCCGTCGGGAGTGGTATCGCGTTCGAGCATAAAGGATTTTGCGATGTTTGACGAGGCTACCGAGGAGCCGATCGCTTTCTCCAGAAGCCTTCTGGACGGCCTTGCAGGGCGCTTGCAAGCATTGGTGCGCTGCGGAAGAAGGGTCGCTGCTGTATAATTGCGCTCGCTCGTTTCAACCGCTCTGCAACATTCAGCACCGTTTCACGCGTATGTGTACGAAGGCTCGCAAGAGCCGCTCGTGTTACCCCTTGCGTGTCTGGATTCAACAGTGCAGTCGAGTCCGTCTTCAGGGTGCGGGCGTGGCCAAGTCGGAAATTTTCTGTGACTGCCGCGTTCAGAGCCGCTAGTGCCTGCCAATGCAGGGCTCGTGGTTTCCGCGTCCGGTCGGCGCGTTCGCCGGTGTGCATCACCGGCTGTCAAAAGGTAATGCTACATGGCTGAATCATCCCCTACCGAGTACTTCATACAAGGCATCACCAAGAGCGGGCGCACGTTTCGGCCAAGCGACTGGTCCGAGCGCCTGTGCGGAGTGATGTCGGCTTTTGGGCCGGGGAAGAAAGGGCCGAACGCGCGCCTGCAATATTCCATCTATGTGCGGCCGACCATCATCGGGGACATCAAGGTCGTCATTCTCGACTCGCGCCTGCGCGACATCGAGCCAATGGCTTTCGACTTCGTGCTGAACTTCGCGAAGGACAACGATCTGGTCGTGACCGAGGCGTGCGAACTGCCGCCGCATCACGGCACGCAGACGCAGCAGAAGCGTTAATCAGCGCTTGTAGACCGACGAAAAAAAGCCCGCGTTTGCGGGCTTTTTCTTTACTGCGCAGCGGAAACAGGAAGCTGCTTCCAGTCAACTGCGGCAAAGCATTGCATGCGCGCGTTTTCCGGAAGCAAGCCGGAATTACTGGGCAGCGGGGGCCTGCAAGCCCTTGATGGCTGCGGCCAGGCGGCTCTTATGACGAGCAGCCTTGTTCTTGTGGACGATCTTCTTGTCCGCGATGATGTCGATCGTCTTGACCGACGACTTGAACAATTCGGCTGCCTTGGCTTGGTCGCCGGCGTCGATCGCCTTGCGAACTGCCTTGATGGCCGTGCGGAACTTCGAGCGCAGCGCCGAGTTGTGCGAGTTGGCTTTGGCACCCTGACGGGCGCGCTTGCGAGCTTGTGCGGTATTTGCCATGACGGTTCCTTATCCTGTTTCTGCTGTTACTTGTCTGGAGCGCGTTACCCTTGTCTCGATGACTCCGGCGTCTTGCCAGGAGCGCCCGAAATGAGCACGAGAGGGCGATTCTTAACGCACTGCCTATGATCGGAATTCCCGGGAACGATTGCCCGGGAGCCTTGAAACTTGGCCTGACAGCGTGAATCTTGCTGTCGACTCTATGCCATTTCCACGCGTCTCCCTTGCCTGTTAGGCAAGAAATGACATGAAGCGTCGAACTGTGCGAACTGTAAGTGCGTCGCGACTGCGTGGATTGTAGCAGTGCGCGAAAGCCGAGCTTCGAAACCCGCGATTATAGCAAGCAAATACGAGATGTGACAAGAAAAGCCTCGCTCTTGACGCCATTGCGCCGCAAATTCGATGCAATGGGTCAAAGTGACGTGCGCGAACGCCGATGCCGCCGCCGCGATCCGAAGCGCATCGCGCCGCCCCGTATAATAAGCGCCCCATGAATCTATTCCGAGCCCTCCTGACGGTCAGCGGCTTCACGCTTTTGTCGCGCGTGACCGGCCTGATCCGCGAAACGCTGATCGCCCGTGCCTTCGGCGCCAGTCTCTACACCGACGCGTTCTATGTCGCGTTCCGCATACCGAACCTGCTGCGGCGTCTGTCCGCGGAAGGCGCGTTCGCGCAGGCGTTCGTTCCTATCCTCGCCGAGTTCAAGAACAGTCAAGGTCACGATCCGACCAAGGCGCTCGTCGATGCCATGTCCACCGTGCTCACATGGGGCCTCGTCGTGCTGTCGCTCGTCGGCATGGCCGGCGCGAGCTGGGTCGTCTTCGCGGTCGCGTCCGGCCTGAAGCACGATGGCCAGGCGTACGTCCTTGCCGTTGAGATGACGCGGATCATGTTCCCGTACATCATCTTTATCTCGCTGACGACGCTCGCCTCGGGCGTGCTCAATACGTACAAGCAGTTTTCGTTGCCCGCGTTCGCGCCGGTGCTCCTGAACGTGTCGTTCATTTTCGCGGCGGTGTTCGTCGCGCCGCATCTGAAAGTGCCGGTGTACGCGCTGGCCTACGCGGTGATCGCGGGTGGCGCGTTGCAGTTCCTCGTGCAGTTTCCGGGGCTGCGGAAGATCGACATGGCGCCGCGCATCGGACTCAACTTCTTGCAGGCGCTGCGGCATCCGGGCGTGAAGCGCGTGCTGCTGAAGATGGTGCCCGCCACGTTCGCGGTGTCGGTCGGACAACTGAGCCTCATCATCAACACGAATATCGCGTCGAATATCGGGCAGGGCGCGGTGTCATGGATCAACTACGCCGACCGGCTGATGGAGTTTCCCACCGCGCTCCTCGGCGCGGCGCTCGGCACGATCCTGCTGCCGAGTCTCTCGAAAGCCCACGTCGATGCCAACAACGACGAGTATTCCGCGCTGCTCGACTGGGGTTTGCGCATCACCTTTCTGCTCGCGGCGCCGAGCGCGGTCGCATTGTTCTTCTTCGCCGAACCGCTCACCGCGACGCTCTTTCACTACGGCAAGTTCGACAGCCATTCCGTCGTGATGGTCGGACGCGCGTTGTCGGCGTATGGCATTGGGCTGATCGGGCTGATCCTCATCAAGATCCTGGCGCCGGGTTTCTACGCGAAGCAGGACATCAAGACGCCGGTGAAGATCGCCATTGGCGTGCTCATCATGACGCAGATGAGCAACTACATCTTCGTGCCGATCTTCTCGCACGCGGGTCTTACGCTCTCTATCGGCCTCGGCGCGCTCGCGAACGCACTGCTGTTGTTCATCGGCTTGCGGCGCCGGCAGATCTATAAGCCGTCGCCGGGCTGGCTGCTATTCTTCGTGCAGATGATCGGGGCATGCCTCGTGCTGGCTGGAACCATGCACTGGGTCGCTGGCAACTTCGACTGGATCGCCATGCGCGCAACGCCGTTCACGCGGATCGCGTTGCTGGGCGCGAGCCTTGTTGTGTTCGCCGCGTTATATTTCGGTATTCTGGCGGCGATGGGCTTCAAATACGCCTATTTCAAGAGACGAACGCTTTGATGACGACAACGCGTATCCTCGATTACTTCACTTCGCTCGTGGCGGACGACGAGAGTCTTCCGCTCACGGAAGCGGCTTTGTCGCTTGCGCAGGACGCGTATCCCGATCTCGACATGCAAGCGGTGCTCGCGGAGATCGACGAACTCGTCGTGCGGGCGCGCCGCCGCATGCCCGACGACGCGGACATGAAGCAAAAGATCGAGGCGCTCAATCGTTATTTCTTCCGCGAACTGGGTTTCTCGAGCAACCTCAACGATTACTACGACCCGGACAACAGCCATCTGAACGTGGTGTTGCGACGGCGTCGCGGCATTCCGATTTCGCTTGCGGTGATCTATCTGGAAATGGCCGATCAGCTCGGTCTGCCCGTGCGCGGCGTGTCGTTTCCCGGGCATTTCCTGCTGCGTGTCTCGACGCCCGATCACGATCTCATGCTCGATCCGACCACCGGCCAGACGCTTTCCGAAGCGCAGATGGTCGAAATGCTGGAGCCGTACGTGCAGCGCGTGGGCGAATCCATTGGCAGCGCGTTGCGCGTGTTGTTGCAGCCCGCGACGCGCCGCGAGATCGTCGCGCGCATGCTGCGCAATCTGAAAAGCATCTACTTGCAGACGGAGCGCTGGCAGCGCTTGCTCGCCGTGCAGCAGCGGCTTGTCATCGTGTTGCCGGGAAGTATCGAGGAAGTGCGCGACCGTGGTTTTGCCTACGCGCGGCTCGATTATCTGCGTCCGGCGCTCGAAGATCTGCAGCGTTATCTGGAAGATCGTCCCGATGCGGAAGATGCAACCGTCGTCGAAACCGAGCTGCATGAACTGAGGCAGCGCACGCAGCACGACGGCGACTAAGAACGGCGGAGCGATCCGCCGTTTTTGTGTTTACTTCGGCTGCATGCGAATTGCGCCGTCGAGACGGATGACTTCGCCGTTGAGCATCGGGTTATCGAAGATCTGTTTGACGAGCAGCGCGTATTCGTTCGGCTTGCCAAGACGCGGCGGGAACGGAACCATGGCGCCGAGCGCGTCCTGTACGTCTTGCGGCATGCCAAGCAGCATCGGCGTTTCGAAGAGACCAGGCGCGATGGTCATCACGCGGATACCGTTTCTCGACAAATCGCGCGCGATGGGCAACGTCATGCCGGCCACGCCGCTCTTGGACGCGGCATAGGCCGCCTGACCCATTTGCCCGTCGAACGCCGCGACCGACGCCGTATTCACGATCACCCCGCGTTCGCCCGTTTCGTTGGGCGCGTTCTTCGACATGACCTCGGCCGCGAGCCGAATCATGTTGAACGTGCCGATGAGATTAACCGCGATGACCTTGCTGAACAGATCGAGCGGATGCGGCCCGTCGCGGCCCACCGTCTTCGATGCCGGCGCGATGCCCGCGCAATTCACCAGTCCACGCAGAGTGCCGCGTTGCGTGGCGGCTTCGATGGCGCGCTGGCCGTCGCTCTCCTGACTGACATCGCATTTGACGAACTCGCCGGACAACTCCTTCGCCAGCGCGGCGCCCGCCGCTTCGTTCATGTCCGCGATGACGACCGTTCCGCCTAGCCCGGCGACGAGCCGCGCGGTGGCCTCACCCAGGCCGGACGCGCCGCCGGTGATCAGAAAAACGTTGCCTTGTATCTCCATGTCTCTTCTCCTTGATATGAGGAAGTGCTGCATTCGCGGCCCTCGTGAGGCCGTTCGATTTTATGGCTCGCCGTTTTAGCTTGGCGAGGAAGTTTGAAGGCGTAAAAAAACCCGCTCGGCGAAGAGCGGGTTTTCCGTGACGCGGGCAAGTTACTTCAAAGCATCGAACACGCGCGTGCGAATTTCATCGACCGCGCCGAGCCCGGAAATCTTGCGATATTCCGGCGCCTTCAGCCCGTTCGTTTCACCGCGCTTCGCCCAGTCGTTGTAGTACGCGATGAGCGGCTTGGTCTGCGCTTCATACACGTCGAGCCGCTTCTTCACGGTTTCTTCCTTGTCGTCGTCGCGCTGGATCAGCGGCTCGCCGGTGACGTCGTCCGTCATGTCGTTCTTCGGCGGATTGAACTTGACGTGATACGTGCGGCCCGACGCCGCGTGGACGCGACGCCCGCTCATACGCGTGATGATCTCGTCGAACGGCACGTCGATTTCCAGCACGTAGTCGATTACGACAGCCGCGTTCTTCATGGCTTCCGCTTGCGGAATGGTGCGCGGGAAACCGTCGAACAGATAGCCGTTCTTGCAGTCGTCCGCGAGCAGCCGCTCCTTTACGAGATTGATGATGAGCGTGTCCGGCACGAGCTCGCCCGCGTCCATATAGCCCTTGGCCTCGACGCCGAGCGGCGAGCCCGCCTTCACGGCCGCGCGCAACATGTCGCCGGTCGAGATCTGCGGAATGCCGAACTTTTCCTTGATGAAGTTTGCCTGGGTGCCCTTGCCCGCGCCGGGTGCGCCCAACAGGATCAAACGCATGGTGATATCTCCGAATCGTCTATAAACCGCGCGGCGAGTCTGAATCTGCATCCGGTGGCCAGGCTCGCGCGGCGTCGACGACAGAGCGCGCAGCCGATTCGAAAGTCGGCGCGGCACCCGCGGACAGCGGCGCAACGTTGAGCGTGGCGCTGACCGGAAGGCTCGCGCAATCGCTTGATTATGCCACGGCTCATTACGAACGCGGCCGTAATAACGGCGATAGAAATCGCTGTGATTCCCGCCGCGCAAGCGTTTGGCGGGGGTATACACGGGTTGTGCGAGCTTTCAGCCGGCGCTGGAAAAGAGCGCCTGGACGCGCGCGAGATCGGCGGGTGTATCGACGCCCGGTGCAGGTGTTTCATGCGTGACGCGCACCGCGATGCGCTCGCCATGCCACAACGCGCGCAGTTGTTCGAGCGCCTCGGCGGCTTCGATGGGCGCTTGCGCGAGGTTTGGAAACTCGCGCAGAAACTTCGCGCGATACGCGTACAGGCCAATATGCCGCAGCACGTTTTCGGGCACCGCGGGCAGCGCCGAAAGCGCGGCGACGTCCGGCCAATGCGATTGCCATGCGTCGCGCGTCCAGGGAATGGGCGCGCGCGAGAAGTAGAGCGCGACGCTCTTCGCATCGAGCACGACTTTCACGACATTCGGATTGAACACGTCGGCGGCATCGTGAATGGGATGCGCGGCCGTGGAGATTGCGCATTCGGGATGCGCCGCGAGATGCGCGGCGACATCGCGCACGAGTTGCGGGTCGATGAGCGGCTCGTCGCCCTGAACGTTCACGACGATGGCGTCGTCGGGCCAGTTCAGACGCGTCGCCACTTCGGCGAGACGGTCGGTGCCGGTGGGGTGATCCGAGCGCGTGAGCATCACTTCGATGCCGTGATCGCGCGAAGCCTCGACCACGCGGTCGGAGTCGGTTGCGACGATCACCTGGCTCGCGCCGGACTCGCGCGCGCGTTCGGCGACGCGCACGACCATCGGTTTGCCGCCGATATCGGCGAGTGGTTTGTTCGGCAGCCGCGTGGAAGCAAGACGCGCCGGAACGACGGCGATGAACGGCACGGACATGATCGGACCTTACGCGCCGCCAACCGGCTTCAACGGCTCGACCGGCGTGCCTTCCACCGTTTGACGCGCTTCGTCGACGAGCATCACGGGAATGCCGTCGCGAATGGGATAAGCAAGCTTGTCCGCGCTGCAGACGAGTTCCTGCGCCGCGCGGTCATAGGTGAGCGGACCCTTGCAGATCGGGCAGACGAGGATTTCAAGCAGACGTGCGTCCACGGAGTTTCTCCACAACTAGAGCGATGAGGCGAGGCCTGAGCACGGCTTGCACGGGAACGACCCAGATGCGCGCATCACGCCAGGCCCCAAATTTTACTGCATCCTTCTCGGTGATCAGGATGGCGTCGGCTTTCACGTCCTCGAAAGGATTCTCGCGATACGAATAGTGATCGGGGAACGCGCGCGTGCCAGGCGTGATGCCGGCGGCGCGCAAGGTCGCGAAGAAGCGCTCGGGCGAACCGATGCCCGCGGCGGCGACCACTTTCTCGCCTGCGAACTGCGCGAGCGGACGGCGCACCGATGGATCGTCGAGCAGCCAGGCATCGCCCGATTCGAGTTCGAGCGCAAAGGTATTGGGCCACGGCGGCAAGGTGCGGTCGTAGGGGCTGTTGATGAGCGTCGCGTCGCGATGGCGCGACATCGGTTCGCGCAACGGGCCGGCGGGCAGCAGGAAGCCGTTGCCGCCGAGGCGGTCGTCGAATACGACGAGCTCGAACACACGCGCGAGCCGATAGTGCTGCAGGCCGTCGTCGGACACGATGACATCGACTTCGGGATGCGCCTCGACCAGCGCACGCGCCGCCGCCACGCGATCCGGGCATACGAAGACCGGCGCGTGAGTGCGGCGCGCGATCAGCAGCGGCTCGTCGCCGACTTGCGCGGCGGCCGAGGTCGGCGCGACGCTCGTCGGCTTCGCGATCTTCGCGCCGTATCCGCGCGAAACGACGCCCGGCTGATGCCCTGCCGCGCGCAGAGCCTCGACAAGCGCGATGACCGTCGGCGTCTTGCCCGTGCCACCGACCGTCACGTTGCCGACGACGACCACCGGCACGCCGACATCGACGCGCTTGATCCAGCCGAGTTCGAAGAACGCTCGGCGCGTCGCGGCAATCGCGCCGAAGATGCAGGCGAAGGGCGTGAGCGCCCACGCAACGGGACCGCGCTTGCGCCATTCGCGTGCGAAAAAGTTTTCGATGGGCGGTTTGAAGTCAGACATGGTCCGCCTTCGCGACGATGGCGTTTGAGCCGGTCAACGGGTGAAGCTTGGCGCGCAACGGCAACTCCTTCTATACGGTCAGCGTTGAACGGAATGCATGGCCGGCGATGTTTGCTACGCAGGGTCAGGCCGGTGCTCGAACCCCGGACTCTATCGCGCGGACGGCCTCGACGCCAGCCGGTTAGCCAAACGGCCGAGGGCGCGCGCCTGTGGATAACTCTGTGAAAAACTCGCGGCCGAAGAGCAGCGAATCCGCGTCAGGAAAGAGTTGCTTCGGATAATGCGGACATAAGACGAATATAAGCGATTTAAATCAACGAGTTGCAACATACTCAAAGGCTCGCCGGGGTGCTTGCGATCAGCAAGCGGTAAGTCTTTCTGTGTGGACACTTGCTACACTGGCGTACCTTATCCGGCGGATCTTGTCCATCAGTCAGATGGTTCTTCCGGCCCGATCTTTCGCTTTCTCGCCCATGACTCCCGATTCTTTGATGCCGCAAGGCAGCGATGCCGTCATCCCCGTTTCCGTGCTCAATCGTGCGATCAACACGATGCTCGAACGGTCGTTTCCGCTCGTGTGGGTATCGGGCGAAGTCTCGAACTTCACGCGCGCCGCGAGCGGACACTGGTACTTCTCGATCAAGGATGCGGGCGCGCAGATGCGCTGCGTGATGTTTCGCGGCCGCGCGCAATACGCCGAATTCACGCCGCGCGAAGGCGACAAGATCGAGGTGCGCGCGCTCGTCACCATGTACGAGCCGCGCGGCGAACTGCAACTCAACGTGGAAGCGGTGCGGCGCACGGGGCAGGGGCGGCTTTTCGAGGCATTTCTGCGGCTGAAGGCGCAGCTCGAAAGCGAAGGCTTGTTCGCGGCGGAACGCAAGCGCGCGCTGCCGACGCATCCGCGTGGCATAGGCATCGTGACGTCGCTGCAGGCGGCGGCGTTGCGCGACGTGTTGACGACGCTCGCGCGCCGCGCGCCACATGTGCCGGTCGTCGTTTATCCCGCGCCGGTGCAAGGAACGGGCGTCGGCGCGAAGCTCGCGGCGATGGTCGAAGCGGCGAGCGCGCGGCGCGAAGTCGATGTGCTGATCGTGTGCCGGGGCGGCGGGTCCATCGAAGATTTATGGGCGTTCAACGAGGAAGTGCTCGCGCGCGCGATCGCGGCGAGCAGCGTGCCGGTGGTGAGCGGCGTCGGCCATGAGACCGACTTCACGATCGCCGACTTCGCCGCCGACATGCGCGCGCCGACGCCGACCGCCGCTGCCGAACTCGTCAGTCCGCAGCGCGTGGTGTTGCTGCAGGAATTGGATCAGCGTCACGCGGCGCTCGCACGAAGTTTTGGCCGGACGATGGAGCGTCGCGCCCAAGAACTCGACTGGCTCGCGCGCCGCCTCGTGAGTCCCGCCGAGCGTCTGGCAAGGCAACACGTGCATCTGCGGCAACTGGCGAGCCGGCGGGNGGGGGGGGGGGGGGGGGGGGGGGGGGGGGGGGGGGGGGGGGGGGGGGGGGGGGGGGGGGGGGGGGGGGGGGGGGGGGGGGGGGGGGGGGGGGGGGGGGGGGGGGGGGGGGGGGGGGGGGGGGGGGGGGGGGGGGGGGGGGGGGGGGGGGGGGGGGGGGGGGGGGGGGGGGGGGGGGGGGGGG
>NZ_JALQDD010000015.1:0-194086 GCF_023631405.1 Caballeronia sp. GAWG2-1 | reverse complement strand
CGGGCTCGCCGGCGGCGGGGGGAGCGGGGGGACGCCCGGTCAGAGGAGGGGGGGGGGGGGGGGGGGGGGCGCCCCCCCCCCCCCCCCCCCCCCCCCGGCGGGCCCCCGCCCGGTTCGCGATGCACGCGCGCATTTCGCGCTGGTGCAGTATCGATGGCAACGCAGAAGGCCGGATGTCGCGACGCAGATCGAGCATCTCGGCCGTTTGGCCGAGCGCATGCAGCGTGCGCGCGAGCGTCGTCATGAGCGTGCGAACGCGCGTGTGTCCGAGCTTGCGGCGCGCTTGCAGGTGCTGAGTCCGCAGCGCACGTTCGAGCGCGGTTACGCCGCCCTGATCGATACCCAAACCGGCCGTGCGCTGCGCGCGCCGAACGCACTCAAACCGAAGCGTCCGATGACCGTGCATCTCGCGGAAGGCTCTGCCGATGTCCTTCTCGCCGATGTCCAGCCGCGTTTGTCCGACGAATTCTGACGGCCTCGACACCGGCCTTTTGACGAAGCCGCCAAGTGCCGCAGGAGCACTTTTGACGCTGCATTCGAGCTTTGGAAAGCAATCTTGCTCATAAAGGCAGGCGGTTTGCGGGGTTATCCCAAGTCGCCTACAATCCATTGCTCCAGCGCTTCACTCCCCACCGTCCCTACAAATCACATAGAAAAGGAAGCTGCAATCATGGAACATACCCTCCCGCCGTTGCCGTTCGACAAGAACGCGCTTGCTCCGCACATGTCGGAAGAAACGCTCGAGTATCACTATGGCAAGCATCACCAGACCTATGTGACGAACCTCAACAAACTGATTCCGGGCACCGAATTCGAGAACCTTTCGCTCGAAGAGATCGTGAAGAAGTCGTCGGGCGGCGTGTTCAACAACTCGGCGCAAGTCTGGAATCACACGTTCTTCTGGAACAGCCTGTCGCCGAACGGCGGTGGCGCACCGACGGGCGCGCTGGCTGACGCGATCAACGCCAAGTACGGCTCGTTCGACAGTTTCAAGGAAGAGTTCGCCAAGGTCGCGACCGGCACGTTCGGTTCGGGCTGGACGTGGCTCGTGAAGAAGACGGACGGCTCGCTCGATATCGTCTCCACCAGCAACGCCGCCACGCCGCTCACGACGGATGCCAAGCCGCTCGTGACCATCGACGTGTGGGAACATGCTTATTACATCGATTACCGCAATGCGCGTCCGAAGTTCATCGAAGCGTATTGGAACATCGTGAATTGGGACTTCGCTTCGAAGAATTTCGGGGCTTAAGGCTTACGGTTTGCGCCGATCCCGCATCGTCGTTCGCGATGTCGGATCGAACGAAAAGCCCTCTACGGAGGGCTTTTTGCATGGCGAGGAACGTTCGCGCGTCGTCGGTTTCTGCGTCTTGCCGCCGGGAAATCTAGAATGTCGCTTTGATCGGCCGTGCCGCATCGCTTGGGTCGGCCCTCACGCGTGATATCACGATGAAACGCTTTCTCGCCCTCTGTCTCGCCGCATGGTCCGCTGCGGCGCTTTTATATTTCGGACGCCATTCCACCGCGTTGATCGTGCTGTCCGGCGTGCTCGCGCTTGCAGGGTTCGATATCGTCAAGCCGGACGCCGAGCGCCGGTCGTAATCCCGCGATTCAGCGCCGCCGCGGCACCGCTTCCCAATTGATATCGACGCATAGCACCTGCAAGCCATACGGCGTCTGCGCGGCGATGGATGCCGTCACGCAAAGATGCGCCTCGTTGATGGACAGATACGGCGCGGTCAACTGCACGCGTCCTGGCGCGCGCAACGCCTCGATGAAATACGGCCGACGCTCCCAGCTCGCGCCTTCCGAATGCAGCAGCGGACTGAAACGCTTCGCGCGCTGCGATGTACGCACGACCGGCACGACGTTATCGCCGATCTGCCGGCCTTCCTGATCGAGCAGAAAACAGCGCGCCGTATCGACCAGTTGCAGCAGCTCGCTCGTCGCGGCGGCCAGCGTTTCGCCTTCCATCAGCTTGACTGCCGCGCGTTCGAGGCCGCTCACGTAGGGTTCGAGACGCGCGGCTTGCGCCCGGTCGCGCGCGCCCACGCGTTCGCGCGACGCAGCCGACAACGCATCCATCACGCCTGCGGCGACTTGCGGATGCACGGCATCGACGCTCGGCTGCGCGAAGTACGCGCCCTGCACGAAATCGACATTGCATTCGAGCGCGATCAGCGCGTCGCGCTCGGTCGCGAGGCCGCCCATCAACACGAGTTGCCCGGATTCATGCAGCAGCGATACGAGCCGGGGCAACACACGCTCGATATGCGAATGCTCGGTCGCCTGCTGGAGAATGCAGCGGTCGAGCGTCACGATGTCAGGCCGCAACTGCCACACGCGATCGATATTCGAATGCTTCACGCCGAAGCCATCCAGCGCGATCAGAAACCCCGACTTGCGCATGGAGTCGATGATTTCGGTGAAGCGCGTCGTCTCGCCGCCCGCCTGTTCGGGCACTTCCAGCACCACGCGTTGCGGCGGCAAGCCGATGTCCTTCAACGCGGCGAGGAGCGCGTCGCCGTAGCTCGTGTCCATCAGCGCGGCGGGGTGGAGGCTCAGAAAGAGCCATTCGTCGTGGCTGTCGAACGCGTTGAAGTTGCCCAGATGAAGGGACTCGGCCAATCGTCCCAGTTCCAGAAGATCGCCGCGCCGTGCCGCCTGGGTGAACACTTCGTGTGACGGTACATGACGATGTGTCTCGTCCCGTGCACGCAAGGACGCGTGATAGCCGATCGCACGCCGATGCGACACCGAGAACACCGGCTGAAACACGCTGAACACGGTGTACTCGCCGTACAGCACGGTGCGACGCGAGCCGTCATCGCCCGCGACGGGACGCGGAGACTGGAAGCGGGGTGGATCGATGTCAACCATGCTCATGGTGTCGAGGGCCGGGCAATTTACTTAATGAGACAGTTTACAAGATCGGGCACATCACGTTCGAGCAAAAAGCGTGCGAATTCAATGTGCAAGCGGGGGAGCGCGATTAATCGGCGCGCTTTTGTGTGTACATTGGCTCGGCGCACGGCCGGACGGAAATGCACGATGCGGCGGCATGCCGCTTGAAGGTCGTGTAGCGGTGCTGTCCGCACTCTGTCGGTGCGAAACGCACAATCGGATGGCGCGGCGAAAATTTTCGGCCGAGCCGACGAAACCCCGGCTTAGTTCGCCTCAGAAGGATCTGTCTTTCGCTTCGTCGAGCGCACTTCCGGCGCAAGCTGTCCGAAAATCCACGCCGTTGCCGCCGTGATGATGCCCACGCAAAGGAAGGTTGCGTGAAACGCGGGCAGCGAATTGGTTTCCGTCACGCGCGGGAGGATGCCGGTGAAGGTGGCGAGGATCGCGCCGGCGATGGTCACGCCAAGGCTCATCGACAGCATCTGCACGAGCGAAAACAGGCTATTGCCGCTGCTCGCGCCGCCGGTGCCGAGGTCTTTCAGCGTGAGCGTGTTCATGGCGGTGAACTGCATCGAGTTGACGCCGCCGAAGATCGCCAGTTGCACGAGACGCAGCCAAAGCGGCTGATGTTCGCTCGTGAGTCCGAAGCTCGCCATCATCAGCCCGACGAGCACGGTGTTCACGACCAGCACGCGCCGATAACCATGCTTTTCGATCAGCCGCGTCACGAGCCGCTTGCACAGCATGCCGGCCGCGGCGACCGGCAGCATCATCATGCCCGCCTGAAACGGCGTGTAGCCGAGGCTCACCTGCAAGAGCAGCGGGATCAGATAAGGCATCGCGCCGCTGCCGATGCGCGCGAAGAGATTGCCGAGCAGGCCGACGCTGAACGTGTGGATCTTGAATAGATCGAGCGAGAAGATGGGTTGCGCGGCGCGCGTTGCATGCAAACCATAGGCGACGAAGCATCCGAGGCTCAACACCAGCAACACGATGACGATGGCATGCGGCAGACCGAGATCGGCCAGGCCATCGAGCGAGATCGTCAGCGCGACCATGCCGACGGCGAGCAGCAGATAGCCGGCAAGATCGAAGGGCGCGGTGGCGGGATTGCGGCTATCGGGCAAGAACATCTTCGTCGCGATGCAGCCCACCACACCCACCGGCACGTTGATGAGGAAAATCCAGTGCCACGACGCGATCTGCACGAGCCAGCCGCCGAGCGTTGGCCCGATGAGTGGCCCGATAAGCCCTGGAATGGCGACGAACGCGAGCGCCGACAAATAGCGTTCGGCGGGAAACACGCGCAACACGGCCAGACGTCCGACTGGCAACAGCATCGCGCCGCCGATGCCTTGCACGACGCGGAACGCGACCAGCGCCGTCAGCGACTGCGCGTTCGCGCACAAGAGCGAGCCGATGGTGAACACGAGAATCGCGCTGAAGAACACGCGCTTCGTGCCGAGCTTGTCGGCGAGCCAGCCAGACACGGGGATCATCATCGCCATCGTGAGCGAATAGCCGATCACGACGCCTTGCATGCGCAGCGGCGCTTCGCCGAGACTTTTCGCCATCGCGGGCAAGGCCGTGTTGACGATGGTCGAGTCGAGCGTCTGCATGAAGAAGCCCGTGGCGACGAGCCACAGCATGACGGTGAGTGAGCGTTCCGAAGGCGGCGTGGCAGCGATGTCGGTCATGGGCGCGTCGGCGCGTGAGTCACTTGCGCAACTCGGCGACGAAGTCGTAGTAGTCGTTGCGGCAGTAGGTGTCGGTGAGTTCGATCGCGCGTTGATCGGCGGTATAGCCTACGCGCGTGATGAGCAGAAGCGCGTCGTGCGGCGCGATGCCCATCTGCTGCGCGATCTCCGCGCTCGCGTTCACCGCGCGAAAGTGCTGCAGCGCGCGCACGATCGAGAGGCCGCGCGTGTCGAGATAACTGTAGAGCGAGTCGCCGATGACCAACGGATCGGGAATGAGCGAGGCCGGAAACGTGGAGTTTTCGACCGCCATGACGATGTCGTCGGCGAGACGCAGGCGCTTAAGGCGTGTGACGGCGGCGGCGGGCGAGAGGCCGAGTTGAATGACTTCGTCGCGATTGGCAGGCTCGATCTTGCGCGAGAGCCATTGCGAGCTCGGCGTAAAACCTCGGCGGCGTAGCATCTCCGAAAAGCTCGACAGACGCGAGAGCGGGTCTTCGTAGCGCGGCGTGATGAAGCTGCCCGCGCCTTGTTCACGGCGAATCAGCCCTTGTTCGACGAGCAATGCGATGGCTTTCCTCGATGTGATCCGCGAGACACCCAGCGCTTCGGACAGCACACGCTCGGAGGGCAGGGCTTCGCCTGCGTTCCAGCGATTGTCGTGGATGGCGTTGGCGAGCTTGCGTGCGAGTTGCAGATAGAGCGGAGTGTCGCTGTCCGGGTCCGGGCGCAGGTCACGCCAGCGGTCTTCCGAGGTCTGGTTCATAAAGCGGACGCTTGTGGGCCGAGCGGTGATTTTAAGGCAAAGGTGTGCGGATCGTTGGGGGGTTTTTGATGAGCGGCGCGATGGCTCGGCGGCTGGCCTCTAGCGGCGATCGATTCGAGACTTACTCCCTGACGCGGGTGGCGACTTTTACGGTGTCCCTGCGAAAAATAGACAGAGGCAAATCCTTGCCGTGAACTTCTTATTAGATAGACTGACCTGTCAACTGTGGTTGACGGTTTGTGAACCATGGATTACGATGACTTCCAGGCTTAACATTCGGACCACGGAGCTTTTTGACGACTGGTTCGTTGCATTGAAGGACCGCATCGCAAAACGCCGAATTCAAGCTCGTATCGACCGACTCGCGTCGGGCAATCCAGGCGACACTAACTCGGCCGGCTCACCGGTGATTGAAATGCGGATCGATCATGGACCAGGCTATCGTGTTTATTACGTTAATCGTGGAGACGTGTTGGTGATCCTGCTATGTGGGGGCGATAAGTCGACTCAAGACAGAGACATCAAGTCCGCACACGCCATGCTGCCTCACCTTGACATGAAGTAATCAATGACCCCAACCAAGATCAAAACTCGTCCCTGGGACTCGGTCGAGCACCTTAAGACCGAGGAGGACCTTGCTGAGTATTTCGATGCATGTCTTCAAGAAGGCGGCGACGATTCCGCGTTTATCGCACACGCGCTTGGCGTGATTGCGCGAGCGCGCGGCATGGCGCAGGTGGCGCGCGATACAGGCATCAGCCGCGAAGGGCTTTACAAAGCGCTCTCGGAAGACGGCAACCCCAGCTTCGCAACCATCCTCAAAGTAGTCAAAGCCCTCGGCCTGCAATTGCATGGCTCGAAAGCCGGCGCCTGATCAACTCACGCCGTTGCGGGCCCACCCAGACCGCGCCCGCCACGCATATAAAGCGCCACCGACAAGCCCACCGCCAACGCCGCAGCCAGCGCGGCAAACAAGAACACCGACCCGTATCCAAACTCGCCAGCGACATAACCCGCCAACGGCCCGGTCAATCCCAGCGACAAGTCCAGAAACACCGAGTAGGCCGACAACGCCGCGCCGCGCGAAGCCGGCGGCACGAGTCCCACCGCCTCGACGCCCAGCGCCGGAAACACGAGCGCGAAGCCGAAGCCGGTCAACGCAGCGCCTGCCAGCGCGAAGGTCGGCTCGGCTGCGAGCCATAGCATCAGCAAGCCCGCGCATTCGAAACAGAACGAGACAATCGCCACGCGGAAGCCGCCATACACCTTGATCGTATTGGCGAACAAAAGCCTCGCGCCGACGAACGTCGTGCCGAACACCGTGAGCGAGAGCGCCGCGTGCGGCCAGTTGTGCGCGGCATAGAAGAGGGTGATGAAAGTCGCAATGGAACCGAAGCCCGCCGAACCCAGCGCAAGCCCGATCCCGTGCGGCAGCACGCGGAAGAACACGCTGCGGTACGACATGCGCTCGCCATGCACCACCGGCACGCTTTCCATGCGCTTCGCGAGCCAGTAACCGAGGCCGCCCAGCGCGATCACGATGAGCGCAAGCGCGGAAAAGCCCAGCGAATTGTCGATCGCCACGCCGAGCGGCGCGCCGATGGCCAGCGCGCCGTATGTCGCAATACCGTTCCACGAAATCACTTTCGCGTTGTGCGAGACGCCCACGCGGCCGATTCCCCACGTGATCGATCCCGTGCCGACGAGACTTTCGCCGACTCCGAGCACGAGCCGCGCGATCACCAGCAGCACGAGACTCACCGCATGCCACTGCGTCGCGAGCGCGGAGGTCAGGAGCATTGCGCCGCTGATCGCGCAGGCCACGAGACCGTAGAGCACGGTTTGCTTGGGGCCGGCGGTATCGGCTGAACGACCGGCGAGCGGCCGCGACAATAAGGTGGCGAAGTACTGAACGCTAATCGCGGCGCCCGCCATCACCGAGCCGTAGCCCAGATCCGTGTGCACGAAGCCCGGCAAGACCGCCAGCGGGATGCCGATGGTCAGATAGCAAAGGAACGTGTACACGACGACCGACACGATTCGAAGCGTGACGGCGAAGTCGCCTTGCGGCGCGGTGGCGGGTTGGGTGGACATAGAAAGACGCGGGTTACTACGGGGTTGATTTCGACGCGAAAGCGTGATTGTCACATAGCTTGCGACCCGATGTCGCGCCAGTTTTGTAACCACGTGGTCCAAATTGCCTGTCCGAACGGTCGGACAGCATGTCGGGAAGCCGCGCTGCATAAGGGTTTCACGACTTATCGCGATGGGAGTATGTCGTACATGCAATGTCGCCTATGGGTTCCGGATTTTGGCGGTGATAGCTTTCGAATCATCGAAGCGCTAGGAGTAATCCGAGAAAGCGCCGGAACCATCCGAAGCCACCGGCTGCGCACTCCGCGCAACCAGCAAAAAAGAATCATCGAAGCCCCGCGAGACAGAATTTCATGACCCAGCCGATCCGCTTTTACCATCGCAATGCGATCCGCGAAGTAAGCGGCGCGTCGACCACGCGCACCGTCCTGCAATACCTGCGCGAAGACGCGCGCTGCACCGGCACCAAGGAAGGTTGCGCCGAAGGGGATTGCGGCGCGTGCACGGTCGTCATCGGTGAGCCGGACGGCGCGGGCGGCGTCGCGTTCAAGGCGGTCAACGCGTGCGTGCAGTTTCTGCCGACGCTCGACGGCCGCGCGCTCTTCACTGTCGAAGACCTGCGCCAGCCGGATGGTTCGCTGCATCCGGTGCAGCAGGCGCTCGTCGATTGTCACGGTTCGCAGTGCGGTTTTTGCACGCCCGGCTTTGCCATGTCGATGTTCGCGCTCTACGAAAAGCATGGTCATGCAACGCAAGGCTGTGCGCAGGCTTGCGACAAAACGCGGCCGTCGCGCCAGGAGATCAGCAACGCGCTGACCGGCAATCTGTGCCGCTGCACGGGGTATCGGCCGATCATCGAGGCTGCCGAGCAGATGTTCGATCACGCGCCGCTCGCGCCGTTGAACGTCGAGGCGCTGGCGCGTTCGCTCGACGGCATCGCGCGTGACGACACTTTCCACTACGAGCACGCGGGCCGCCAGTTCGACGCCCCGCGCACCGTCGACGCGCTCGCGCAACTCAGAGCCGAAAAGCCAACGGCGCGCATTCTCGCGGGCAGCACGGACGTCGGCTTGTGGGTGACGAAGCAGTTGCGCGATCTCGGCGACATCGTCTATGTCGGACAGATCGAGGCGCTCAAGCATGTCGAGACGACCGAGGAGTGGATCGAGATCGGCGCGGGCGTGTCGGTCGAGCGCGCGTATGCCGAACTCGTGAAGACGTATCCCGAACTCGAAGAGACGCGTCAGCGCTTCGCCTCGCTGCCCATCCGCAATGCGGGCACGCTCGGCGGCAACGTCGCCAACGGCTCGCCCATCGGCGATTCGATGCCCGGTCTCATCGCGTTGAACGCACGCGTCGTGTTGATGAGCGTCGATGGCCCGCGCGAGATGCCGCTCGAAGATCTCTACATTGCATATCAAAAGAAGGACATGGCGGAGAACGAGTTCGTCGCCGCCATCCGCGTGCCGACGCGCGGCGGCCAGCGCGCGAAGCTGCAATTTCGCGCCTATAAGCTCTCGAAGCGCTTCGATTCGGACATTTCCGCCGTGTATGCCGCGTTCTCGTTTATCGCGGATGGCGACACGATCCGCGAGCCGCGTCTCGTCTTCGGCGGCATGGCCGCGACGCCCAAGCGCGCCACGCACGCCGAAAGCGTACTCGCCGACGCGCACTGGCACGAAGCCACCGCGCAGGCCGCGATGCTAGCGCTCGGCAAGGACTACGCGCCGCTCACCGACATGCGCGCGAGCAGCGACTATCGGCTGGATACCGCGAAGAGCGTGCTGTATCGATTCTGGCTGGAGACGCGTCCGCACAATCCGATGCCCAAGTCGAAGCTGGATGTGCGTGCAATCGAACTCGTCGAAGTGAAGTAAGGAGCCGATAAGAACATGAACCAACAAGCCGAAGCCTTTCTCGCCGAAGCCCAGTCGCTCGCCAACGAAGCCGACGATTTCAAGCAGGTCCACGTTTCGCGTCCGCACGAGTCGGCGCATCTGCATGTGAGCGGGCGCGCGAGCTATACGGACGACATTCCTGTCGTCGCGGGCACGCTGCACGCCGCGCTCGGCATGAGTCCGAAGGCGCACGCGAAGATCGTGTCGATGAACTTCGACGCCGTGCGCGCCACGCCCGGCGTCGTCGCCGTCTTCACCGCCGAGGACATCCCGGGCGTGAACGACTGCGGCCCGATCATCCACGACGATCCGGTGCTCGCGCCCGGTATCGTGCAATACGTCGGGCAGCCGATGTTCATCGTCGTCGCGACGTCGCATGATACGGCGAGGCTCGCGGCGCGTCGCGCGAACATCGAATACGAGGAATTGCCGGCCGTGCTGACCGCCGAAGACGCGCGCAAAGCCGAATCCTACGTGCTGAATCCGCTCAAGCTCTCGCGCGGCGATGCAGCGAGCCGTCTGCAAAAAGCCGCGCATCACGAACGCGGCGCGATGAAGCTCGGCGGTCAGGAACAGTTCTATCTCGAAGGACAGATCGCGTATGCCGTGCCGAAGGACGACGACGGCATGCACGTGTACTGCTCGACGCAGCATCCGACCGAAATGCAGCATCTGGTGGCGCACGTGCTCGGCGTGCATTCGCACAACGTGCTGGTCGAATGCCGGCGCATGGGCGGCGGCTTTGGCGGCAAGGAATCGCAGTCGGGCATTTTCGCGTGCTGCGCCTCGCTTGCCGCGTGGAAGCTCTTGTGCCCGGTGAAGCTGCGTCCGGACCGCGACGACGACATGATGATCACCGGCAAGCGCCATGACTTCCAGTACGACTTCGAAGTGGGCTACGACGATCGCGGCGTGATCGACGGCGTCGCGCTCGACATGACATCGCGTTGCGGTTTCTCGGCGGACCTTTCCGGCCCGGTGATGACGCGCGCGGTCTGCCACTTCGACAATGCGTACTGGCTCGCGGATGTGAAGATCGAAGGCTATTGCGGCAAGACCAACACGCAGTCGAACACCGCGTTTCGCGGCTTCGGCGGGCCGCAGGGCGCGTTCGCCATCGAGTACATCATGGACAACATCGCGCGGTCGGTCGGTCGCGATTCGCTGGATGTGCGCTTCGACAATCTGTACGGCAAAACGGAAAACAACAAGACGCCTTACGGACAAACCGTCGAAGACAACGTGCTGCAGGAGTTGATTGGTGAGCTGGCCGAGTCGAGCGAGTATCGGCGTCGCCGCGAAGCCGTGCGCGAGTTCAATGCGAACAACGAGATCCTGAAGAAAGGGCTGGCGCTGACGCCGGTGAAGTTCGGCATTGCGTTCAACGTGACGCACTTCAATCAGGCCGGCGCGTTGGTTCATATTTATACCGATGGCTCGATGCTCGTGAACCACGGCGGCACCGAGATGGGCCAGGGTTTGAACACGAAGGTCGCGCAGGTGGTCGCGCATGAGCTCGGCGTGGATTTCGGCCGCGTGCGCGTGACGGCGACCGACACGAGCAAGGTGGCGAATACATCGGCGACGGCGGCTTCCACCGGCACCGATCTGAACGGCAAGGCCGCGCAGGACGCCGCGCGTCAACTGCGCGAGCGGCTTGCGAAATTCGCGGCGGAAAAGTTCGGCGGCGGCAAAGTGGAAGCGTCGCAAGTGCGCTTTGCGAACGACCGCGTGATCGTCGGGGAAGACGTCATTCCGTTCGGCGAGATCGTGCAGAAGGCCTACCTCGCGCGCGTGCAGTTGTGGTCCGACGGCTTTTACGCCACGCCCAAGCTCTACTGGGATCAGGCGACCATGCAGGGCCGTCCGTTCTTCTACTACTCGTATGGCGCGGCGGTCGCGGAAGTGGTGATCGACACGCTCACGGGCGAAATGCGCGTGCTGCGCGCGGATGCCTTGCACGACGTGGGCGCATCGCTGAATCCGGCGCTCGATATTGGCCAGGTCGAAGGCGCGTTCGTGCAGGGCATGGGCTGGCTCACGACCGAGGAACTCTGGTGGAATCAGAACGGCAAGCTGATGACGCACGCGCCGTCCACCTACAAGATTCCGACGATCAACGACATGCCGCCTGATTTTCGCGTGTCGCTTCTCAAGAACCGCAACGCGGAAGACAGCATCCATCGCTCGAAGGCGGTGGGCGAGCCGCCGTTGCTGCTGCCGTTTTCGGTGTTCTTCGCGATTCGCGACGCCGTATCCGCCGTGGGCGATCACAAGGTGAATCCGCCGCTGAACGCGCCCGCGACCGCCGAAGAAATTCTTAAGGCAGTGAACGCGGTGAGGAGCGCACGGACATGATGCATATCGTTCTGTTCGGCGCGGGTCACGTCGGCCACGCGCTCGTGAAAGTGCTCGGCACGCTGCCGTGCGTCGTCCAATGGGTCGACGCGCGCGACGAACTTTTCCCCGACGAAGTCCCCGCGAACGTGCAGATCGAAGCCACGGATCTGCCCGACGCCATCGTCGATGAAGCGCCGGCGGGCGCGTATTTCATCGTGATGACGCACGATCACTCGCTCGACTTTTCGTTGACGCAGCGGATCATGCGCCGCGAGGACTTTGCGTACTTCGGCCTCATCGGCTCGAAGACCAAGCGCGTGAAGTTCGAGCGGCGCCTGACGGAGCGCGGGCTTTCGGCGGAGCGTCTGCCGGAAATCACGTGTCCGATCGGCGTCGAGGGAATCGTCGATAAAGCGCCGGGTTCGATCGCGCTGGCGGTGGCGGCGCAGTTGCTGCGCGTGAGGGAAATGACGGCGCGGCTCGGTTTGCCGGCGCTCAAGGCGGCGCGGTTGGCCGCCTGAAACGCGGATTCAGCTCAGGCCGTTCGTCTGCCGGAAACGACCCGGCGCCACGCCGTACAACTCCTTGAATCGCTTCGAGAAAGCCGCCTCGGACTGATAGCCCACGTCCGCGGCGACATCCGCGACGCTTTTCCTCGTGTGCATGAGCATGGTGCTCGCAAGCTGCATGCGAACGTGGCTCAGCAACGCGAGCGGCGAGCTGTCCGAATGCGCCGAGAACGCGCGCATGAAGGTGGCGCGCGACATCGCCGCTTCCTTCGCCAGCATTTCGAGCGTCCACGGATCGGCAGGCCGTTCGAGCATGGCGATCACCGCCGCGCCCAGACGCCGGTTCGCCAACAAGCCCAGCACGCCCGCGAGCGACGGCTGCTCGGTGAGCCATGCACGCAGCACCATCGTGAAAAGCGCGGTGGAGAGCGCCGTGACGATCGACGGCGCACCGGGCTGCGCTTCCTCCGCCTCGCGCCGCATCGCCGCGACGAGCGGCCCGAGATAGGGCGCCGATGCATTCGTGAACGACACGTGCACGAAGTCGGGCAACACGTCGATGAGAAGGGCGCGCGGCGCATACAGAAAGCGTCCGCACAACAAATCCAGCGCCGCTTCCCGACCGTCCACATTGGTCCGCACCGTGATGGCGCCGTTATCGCGCGAAGTCATGGCGCCGATTTTCTCGCTCGCATCGACGGGACCGATGCTCACCACGTGCGCATCGGCGCGCGGCAGCATGAAGATATCGCCCGCGTTCAGCGCGACGCTCGCATGCCCCTTGCGCTCTACCGTGCACGCGCCTTCCAGCACGACGTGATAGAGCGCCTCGCCGGGCGCACCCGGCGCGTGGTCGAGTTCGAGCGGCCCGGCAAGCAGGCAGCGGAGATCGAGCGCACCGGAAAGGCGCGCAAGCTGAATGAGTCGATCGAGGGCGTCCATGCGCGAAAGAATAGTTCTTGTTTCGCCGATGGTAGCGGAGATGCGCCCGCGCCGTCACTACTTGGCGGCGAGGCTCAGCAGTTCTTCGATGCTTGCATTTTTCTTGCGCCCGGTAAGCGTCTCGGAGACGCTCGCGATCATTTCGCGCAGCCATGCGACGTCTGTCGGCTGATCGGGTTGCGGCAGCGAGAGCTGATAGCACTTGATGCGCGGAAACGGCACCGGCGAATCGAGCACCGCAAGCGGCAGCATGGACGCGTAATGCTGCGCGAAACGGCGCGGTGCGGTGAAGATCAGATCGGATTGCAGCAGCACTTGCGGCACGAGTCCGAAGTACGGAATGGTCGCGACGATGCGCCGCTTCACGCCCGCGCGCGCCAGGCCGATATCGATCGGATGCCGCTTCGCTCCGCTATAAGGCGTCGGCGCGAGATGCGCGGCGAGTGCGTAGCGTTCGACCGTGAGCGGCTCGCGCGCGAGCGGATGGTTCGCGCGCATCAGGCAGACGAATACGTCGGCGAAAAGATCCTGCTTTTCGAAGCGCGGCTCGGGCTTGGTCCAGTTGGCCATCATCACGTCGATCTCGCCTTCGTCGAGCGCGCGTTCGTGATCGCGCATCGGATTGAGCGATTCGATTTCGAGCCGCGCGTTGGGCGCTGCATCGCGGAAGGCGGCGACGAGCGTCGGCATGAAGAAATCGTTCAGATAATCCGGCGCGGCAAGGCGAAAAGTGCGACGCGAACTCGCGGGATCGAATTCGCCGTGCGGTGTCGCGACGAATTCGACTTCGCGCAAAGCGCGCTGCGCCGGCGCAAGCAGCGATTCGCCGTACTCGGTCGGCACCATTCCCTGCTTGCCGCGCACGAGAATAGGGTCGTTGAGGATCTCGCGGAGCCGCCGCAGCGCGGTGCTGATGGCCGGCTGCGTCTGGTTCAGCCGCTGCGCGGTCTGCGTCACGCTGCGCTCCAGAAGCAGCGTGCGCAAGACGCGGATGAGCCAGATATCGAGTGAGTCGGCGGGATCGTTCATGGGCGAAGCTGCGGTTTGAAGACGGACACGGCGGCTGATCGCAACGAACGCGGAATGCCGAAGCGTGCGTTTGCGCGCCCCGATGCATCACCGTTCACAAAGTAGTCACGCAGCTTAACCCGAGGTTAAACGCTTTCCGCTTTTTAACGCCATAGCGCATGCGCTATGCGTGGCATCAGCCGCCGAGCCGCGAAGCGTCAGCTGAAGTCCGCGTCTCGCGGCGCGACCGGCAGCGCGCTGATGCGTTTCACTTCGGCGCCATCGAGCCAGTTCGGCGAGCGCGCGACATAAAGCACCATCGGCAAGGTGTCTTCGCCCCAGAAGAGCTGGTCGTTGACGACGAACGTCGGCACGCCAAAGACGCCCATCGCGACGGCGCGGTCGGTGTTCTCGCGCAGCTTCGCCTTGATGTCTTCGTCTTCGACGCGCGTTTCCGCTTCGGGCATGCCGACCCGCTCGCACAAGCCGCGAAAGCCTTCTGGCGTCGACGGATCGCGTCCTTCGCGCCAGATATAGCGGAAGATTTCGCGCACGCAGACGAGATCGCCATTTGCGATTACCGCGAGCCGCAGCGCCTTGAGCGGATCGAACGGATGCGCGGGCGGCATTTTGAACGGAATGCCAAGCTGCTCGGCGCGAAAGAGCGCATGCCGATACGTAAACACGCGTTTCGACGGAATGGTCGCCGCGTGCGGCTGTCCCCAGCGGTCGAGCAGCTTCAACAACTGCACCGGCACGAACTCGAACGGCATGTCGGGCCACTTTTCGTGTTGCTCCAGCAGCAGATACGAGAACGGCGATATGAAATCGAAGAAAAAGTACGGCTGGCCAGGGCCGTTGGCATGCGCTGCGCTCATCTAGATTTCTCCCTTGATCCTGCCGCGCCCGGCTTTTCGGGCTTATTCATTGTCCGACCGCATCGCGCAGGCTGCTACGTGGACCCGCGCCTTTATTCCGCTCGCATCTTTCGATCCTACCTGGCGATATTACGTGCTGCTCGGCTCGCTGTCTGCCTGCGCCGGTTCACGGCGCGGCTCCGTTTCGGCGACGGGCGCATGCGCGAGCCGTTCGCGCACGAAGCCGATATGTTCGCGCAGCACGTAGAACTGATCGGCGAAGGCAAGCGGCATTTTCATGCGATTGACCGCCGATTCGATCGCGTCGATCCGGTCGATCAGGGCGTCGCGCTGCGCGGTGTCCGGGCCGCTGATCGCTTCCCGTTCGATCGCAATGAGCGCGCCATACCACTTGTAGATACGCGATTTCACGCGCCAGCGATAAAGCCCCGGCACCAGCCGCAAGCCCGGGATGAGCACGACGATCAGCGGCACCAGCACGACTAGCACGCGATCCGCGAGACTCGCCATCCAGAACGGCAGCGTCCGGTAGATAAAGCTCTTGCCCGACTTGTAATAGCGCTCGGCGTTGTCGCTGATGCGAAATTCGTGGACGAGCGGCGCGGGAAATTCGTTTGCGCGCTGCAGCAGGTTGGCGCGGCTGTGCACTTCGCGCGCCGCTTCGATCAAAAGATCCGAGAGCGCGGGATGCAGACTGTCGCGCGCCACCAGTTCGGCCGTCGGCGCAATGGTGTGAACGGCGCGCGGCGGCAGATTGCGGGCGAAATCGAATGCACCCATCGGCAGTTCGATTTCGGTGAGATAGGGGAAGCGGCGCGCGTAGGCATCGGCTTGAGTGAAGTCCATGAAACGGATGCCAGATGTGCGCAGGAGCTTGGCCATCGTCGGCGGTTGCGCGGAATCGCCCGTCAGGAACACGGCGTCGATCGTGCCGTCTTCGAGCGCGGCCGCGGCCTTGTCGCCGGCGAGCGGCAACAGTTCGGTATTGCCGCCCGGCTCGATGCCATTCGCCTTCAGAAGCGTGAGCGCAAGCGCGCGCGTGCCGCTGCCTTCCGCGCCGATGGCGAGCCGCTTGCCCTTCAGTTCGGACAAGCGCGTGACGGTCGCGCCACGATAGAACACGGCGAGCGGCACATACGACACGCTGCCGAGCGATTCCAGGTTTGCGTGCTGATCGCTCGCCGCGTCCGGCGTCATGCCGCCTTGCACGAAACCGACATCCACGTCGGATTTTGGATCTTCGAGGCGCGTGAGGTTGTCAAGCGAGCCTTGCGTTTCCAGCACGTTGAGCGTGACGCGGTTGCGCGCGAGGATTGCCTTGTACTTCTGCGCGCTGTTCCAGAACGAGCTGCCCTTGGGGCCTGCCGCTATCGTCAGCGTGCTTGGCGGCGCGGGCTGGATCAGCCGCACGGCAAGATAGAGCGCCGCGATACTGACGAGCAGAATCGGACCGAAGGTCAGCGCGAGATCGCGCCAGGAGATCGCGACGAAGCGCGCGACGATCCTCTGCGGCTTGCGTCCCGTGGCTTTGTGAGCGGGGTCTTCGGGTTGGTGTCCTGGAGGTTGAATCATCGCGGCGGCAAACTTGAATAAGCATGGAAGTTTCGAGGTTTCCGCGAGCTTACCTGAAGCCATCCGAATTCAAGATGCCGTCGAGTTGCGCCATGCCACGCGTGCGAGTCGTTGGCTCGGCGGCCGTGCAAACCACGAGTGTGACACGCGTGTGTGCATGCCGCAGCACTCGTGCCGCCGATGTTGCGCCACGCCGCATCCAGTTCCTTGCAACGTTAAATGTTTTGCGCTTAAGGCCGCGCTGGGCTAAATTGACGTTCGCCGCCAGTTGGCGGGAACCATGCGCGTCGTAGCCCGCTCATGCGCCGGACAGTTTCCCGGCATGTGGGTAAATTGGGCGAACGCCATGCTCTTCGGAGTGTCGCGCGACGGTTTCCTGTTCCGCATCCGCCATACGGCAGGCCACATATTCGAGCCGACGGGCACTTGCCCCAAGTAACCGGCCGTAGTCAGTTTGTTAATTTCGCCAGTCTCTCGCAGCACCGCATTGCAGCATCAGGCCGCATCGAGCGTCTTGTCATCGAGCCATCCTCGGTGGAAGGCGCATTCGAGGCTGCGGCGTGTCCTTCGGGGCCGCCGCCGGACTGTTGCACGAAAGCGGTTCGGTTTGTTTTGATGTGCCAACGAGTGAAGTAGTAACTGTGCGAAGTCAATAAGCGAAACAAAAGGAGAAATCATGAAAGCTGTCGATCTGTTGAAGGTGCTGGGCGTGGTGGTGTGCGTGGCCGTGGCGTCGAGCGCTTATGCTCAAGCGAGCGATGCGGACGCCACGTCGGCCGCGCCGACCAAGGCTCAGAAATCGGCGACCAAGAAGACCGACCGCAAGCTCGGCTACGACGTGCGCCGTGCGTTGTCGAAGGCGCAAGGCTTCGACGTGTCCAACGTATTCGTACGCGCGCGCTCCGGCGCTGTCGTGCTCTCGGGCACCGTGCCGGAAGGCGGCCAGATAGCCCAGGCAGAAGAAGTGGCCAAGGGCGTTCCGGGCGTGAAGTCGGTTTCCAACAAGATTTCGCTCGGCGTTCAGAACGGCGGAGGCTAAGCACGCCGCTGCGCCATTTTTCGCGGCGCGGTTTAGCGCTGTCATCGGCGGCGCTTCATGCGGGTCACTCGACGGGCTCCGGCATCACGCCGGGGCCCGTTGTCGTTCTGACATCCTCTGACTTCTCTTTGCTCTAAGGGAAGTTCAGCAATTACGCGATGGCCGTTTGCGCGTAATACTTGTTGTCGGCAAGGCCGTGCGTGCGGCACGGTGCAGAAGTCGATCAACAACAAGCGACCGGATGGCGGAGACATACAATGAAAAGATTCGCACGAGTCCACGGGTTGTCACGCGCGGCGACGCTCGCCGTGCTGGCGGCATTTGCGGCGACCACGCTCGTCGCGTGTCACGGCGGCGATGACGACGGCCCGCAGTTCCCGTCCAACACCTTGCCGAGTTTCGTCTCGGGAACGGTGAAGACGCAGACTTACGACGGCAATACCGACGACCTGCTGACCGCCGGACTCGGCAAGACAGGACTTGCGTCGGCGACGCCGCCTTCAATCGCCAATGCGGCCGCGCCGACAGCGGCGGAACTGCGGCGCCTGGCTATCTATTCGAACTATCGTGCGCTCGTCGATATGTCGGCGAACGGCGGCTACGGGCGCTTCTGGGGACCGAATGTCGATCTGAACGGCGGCGACACGCTCGGCGAAGGCAAGATCGCGGGCAAGGAGTATCTGGCCTTCTCGGACGACGGTTCGGGCACGAAGAACGTCAGCCTGCTCGTGCAGATTCCGACGAGTTTCAATCCGGACCAGCCGTGCATCGTGACGGCGACATCGTCGGGATCGCGCGGCATATATGGCGCGATTTCGGCAGCGGGCGAGTGGGGCTTGAAGCGCGGCTGCGCGGTTGCGTACACGGACAAAGGCAGCGGCAACGGCGCGCACGAGTTGTCGACCAATCTCGTCACGCTGATCGACGGCACGCTTTCCAATGCGACCTTCGCGGGCAATTCGGCGATCTTCAAGGCGAACCTGAGCCAATCGGCGCTTTCGGCTTACAACTCGGCGTATCCGAATCGCTACGCTTTCAAACACGCTCACTCGCAGCAGAATCCCGAAAAGGACTGGGGCAAGAATACGTTGCAGGCGATTCAGTTCGCGTACTGGGCGCTCAACGATACCTATGGCGTGGTCAACGGCTCGACGCACTCCGCGCGCTACTCGAAGGGCAGCATTACGACGATCGCGGCATCGGTGAGCAATGGCGGCGGCGCGGCGCTTGCAGCCGCCGAACAAGACACCGATGGCTGGATAAGCGCGGTCGTCGTCGGCGAACCGCAGATCAACATGAATCTGCCGGCGCAGGTTGCGGTGCGCGAAGGCGGCCAGGCCGTCGGTTCGTTCGGGCGTCCGCTTGCCGATTACATGACCTACGCGAACCTGCTTCAGCCGTGCGCGGCGCTAGCGACGGCGGCGGTCGGCGCGCCGTATCTGACGGCACTGCCGCTCGCGACCACCGTGGCGATTCGCACCGCACGCTGCACGACGCTCGCGGCGAGCGGCGCGATTGCCGGCGGCGATACGCTCTCGCAAGCCAACGACGCGCTCGCGAAGCTGCATCAGGCGGGCTACGAAGCCGACTCCGACGCGCTACATGCGCCGATGTGGGACTCGCAGGCCGTGCCGGCCGTCGCCGTGACTTACGCCGATGCCTACATGCTGGCGAGCGTCGCCGACAACCTGTGCAACTTCAGCTTCGGCACGACCAACGCGCTGACCGGCGCGGCGGGCGTGAACCCGCTCGTTTCGCCGATGCCCACGGTCTTCGGCAACGGCAATGGCGTGCCGCCGACCAACGGCATCAACCTCGTCTATAACGCGGGGACATCGGGCGCGGCGGATCATCGGCTTGCGACGCCCGATGCGAGCTTCGCGGGCGCGGCCTGCCTGCGCGCGCTTTGGGCGAACGGCAATCCGACGATGACGGCGAGCGTGAACGCGATTCGCGTCAACGCGAATCTGCGTGGCAAGCCGGCGATCATCGTGCAGGGAAGGTCGGATGCGCTCGTGCCGATCAACCATGCCTCGCGGCCGTATCTCGGCGCGAACAAGGTGGTGGAAGGCAACAATAGCCAGCTCTCACTGTACGAAATCACGAACGGTCAGCACTTCGATGCGTTCCTGAGCGTGGCTGGCTTCGATACGCGCTTCGTGCCCGTGCACTACTACAACCTTCAGGCGCTCAATTTGATGTGGGCTCACCTGAAGAACAACGCGCCGTTGCCGCCGTCGCAAGTCGTGCATACGGTGGCGCGCGGCGGCACGCCGGGCGCGGCGCCTCAATTGACGGTGGCGAATCTCCCGGCGATCGCGGCGAGCCCCGGCGCGAATGCGATTTCGGTGAATGGCGGCGTGGTGAATGTGCCGAATTGAGGGGTGATGGGAGTGGCGTGCGGATTGGCGTCGCCGTCGGCGGCAGGCGGAGCTTCAGCTTTAGGCGGCGCGTGATGAGCGCGCCGCCTCGATGCGTCCGGGTGGGCTAGCTGCGCGATGAGCGAGGCGTCACAGGCCACGCGGGTACATTTTGCGAACGGCGACGGGTGCTGAATGAGGTTTGCGGTGAGCTGATCACGCAGCTGCAGCCGCCGTTGCCCGCGTGCTTGACGCTTGCATCGACGAAGCGTATTCCGGAACGACGCGCGCGCTCGATCTCACTGAACCGGCGCCGATGCCGCGACGCCCTCGGACGCGGCGTGTTTCGCGTCGGATGACTGGATGGCCGTCGCCGCCGCGGCGGGCGCCTGTACGACGATAGGCGTTGGCGTGAGATCCGGTGAACTCACGATCAGCGACGGTGCGAGCGGCTTGCTCTTGACCTCATCCGATGCGATGGGCGAACTGCGCGGCACCGTGCTCAGATAGTGCCCCATCAGCCCGAAGAATCGGTCATAGAACTTGCCGGCGGGCACGGTTTCGCTGGAAATCTTGACCATTGCATCGCTGTTCGAACGGATCGGCAGCGAAAGCGAGCCCAAGACGCTCAAGCCCACGCTTGCGGAGGTATCGCTCTTCTTGAGTGCATAGCCGTCCTGCACCGCGTTCACATAAGCGATGCTCGTATTGGTCGTGTTTTCGCCGGGCGTGCAGACCACATGGAATGAGACGACCACGTGCGTTTCGGTGGACGGCTGGAAGTTCTTGGTGGCGTCGACGGTATCGGCTTGCGCCATCGTCGTGAGAAAGCCTTGCGAAAGCAGCGCGCGGCGGGCCGCCTCGCAGGTTTCGTTCACGGTGGCGTCGAAGTTGCGCGCGAACGGGCTTGCACCGGAGTCAAAGAGTTCTTGCTGATAGCTCGGCGTGGTCGCCGCGCGTCCGCCACAGGCGGCAAGGGCGAGAATTCCGAGGGAGAGAAAGGCAACGCGCAGCGACGACGACATAGGCATGAGAGGCAACGAAGACGAAATTTGTGATGCAACAAACACAAATTGTAGTGCCCTCCGACTGCACGAGAAAAAAACGTAGTCCAAAAACATCGTCGAATCCATGGATTACAGAAACTTTTCCTTCGGGATGCGCAAAAAGCAAAAGCCCGGCGTGCGTGCCGGGCTTCGTTACGCGAATTGACGATTACGGGCGATTGAAGTCGACCGGATTCGGGTCGATAGCCGCGCGGCGGGCAGCACCCGAAGCGGCAGCGCCTTCGCCGACACCGCCAAACGACGATGCAGCCGTGCCTTGTTGCGCGTTCAGGCGTGCTTGCGCGGCCTGAATGTTGGCGGGGTATTGGGTTTGATCGCTGGCCGGGTTGTAGCCTGCGCGTTCCAGTTGAACCAGTTGAGCCTTCACTTCAGCACGCGTCACCGGCGCGTTTTCTTGCGCTTGGGCGAAAGCGGGGACTGCAAGGACGGCAGCAACGGCGATTGCGGGGATGATCGACTTGAACACGATGAACCTCCTATGTACTGATCTCGGGAACGTTGCGGGTGGAGAGTTTGTCTCTTCACTGCTTCGTCGTTGAAATGCAGTCTAGGCCTCGCCGACCCTAGTAGAAACCCTAATTAAGCGAAATCAGAATTGATGGATTGACATTAATCCAGCCAATCGACCTTACGAAATCCATTAATTTCCCCGTGTCCAGACAAAAGTACGCGAAATAGGGAATGCCCGTCTGTCCGCGTCCTTGAAATTGTCAAACTCGGTCCATATAATTAGCACTCACTGCACGAGAGTGCTAACAAATTGCCGCTCGGGCAGCTTCGCCTACCGGGCGGGTTTCCCCCGCGTTTTCAGTCTCAATCAAGAGAGGAGTGTGTATGAATCTTCGTCCTTTGCACGATCGCGTCATCGTTAAACGTCTGGATCAGGAAACCAAGACTGCCTCGGGCCTCATCATCCCCGAAGCTGCAGCCGAAAAGCCGGATCAAGGCGAAATCCTGGCCGTCGGCCCGGGTAAGCGCGATGACAAGGGTGTGCAGAACGCCCTCGACGTGAAGGTGGGCGACCGCGTGTTGTTCGGCAAGTACGCCGGCCAGACCGTCAAGGTCGACGGGCAAGAACTGCTCGTGATGCGCGAAGAAGACATCATGGCCGTTCTGGTCAAGTAAGCACCTTCCTGCACTTCGGCTTCGCCGCAGAGCCGCTCCATTGGAGCCTGCCGCCCGAAGCCTCCAAACTGAATCGACTCAAGGAGTTTGAATATGGCAGCTAAAGAAGTCACTTTTGGCGATACCGCACGCGCCAAGATGGTCGAAGGCGTGAACATTCTGGCCAACGCGGTCAAGGTCACGCTGGGTCCGAAGGGCCGCAATGTCGTGCTCGAGCGCAGCTTCGGCGGCCCGACGGTCACCAAGGACGGTGTCTCGGTCGCGAAGGAAATCGAACTGAAGGACAAGCTCCAGAACATGGGCGCGCAAATGGTCAAGGAAGTCGCTTCCCGGACCAGCGACAACGCCGGTGACGGCACCACGACCGCTACGGTTCTGGCGCAATCCATCGTTCGCGAAGGCATGAAGTACGTTGCATCGGGCATGAACCCGATGGACCTGAAGCGCGGTATCGACAAGGCAGTGGCTGCAGCTATCGAAGAACTGCGCAAGATCAGCAAGCCCTGCACGACGAACAAGGAAATCGCTCAAGTCGGCGCGATTTCGGCGAACAGCGACACGTCCATCGGCGACCGTATCGCTGAAGCAATGGACAAGGTCGGTAAGGAAGGCGTGATCACGGTTGAAGACGGCAAGTCGCTGGAAGACGAGCTGGACGTCGTGGAAGGCATGCAGTTCGACCGCGGCTACCTGTCGCCGTACTTCATCAACAACCCGGACAAGCAAGTCGCCCTGCTCGAAAACCCGTTCGTGCTGCTGCACGACAAGAAGGTTTCGAACATCCGCGATCTGCTGCCGGTACTGGAACAAGTCGCGAAGGCTGGCCGTCCGCTGCTGATCATCGCTGAAGACGTCGAAGGCGAAGCGCTGGCTACGCTGGTCGTGAACAACATCCGCGGCATTCTGAAGACCGTTGCCGTCAAGGCTCCGGGCTTTGGCGACCGTCGCAAGGCCATGCTGGAAGACATCGCTATCCTGACCGGTGGTCAAGTGATCGCGGAAGAAACCGGCCTGACGCTCGAAAAGGCTACGCTGGCTGAACTGGGTCAAGCAAAGCGCATCGAAGTGGGCAAGGAAAACACGACGATCATCGACGGCGCTGGCGAAGCAGCAAGCATCGAAGCGCGCGTGAAGCAAGTGCGCACGCAGATCGAGGAAGCAACGTCGGATTACGACCGTGAAAAGCTGCAAGAGCGCGTGGCCAAGCTGGCTGGCGGCGTGGCAGTGATCAAGGTCGGCGCTGCGACCGAAGTCGAAATGAAGGAAAAGAAGGCACGTGTCGAAGACGCACTGCACGCAACTCGTGCGGCTGTGGAAGAAGGCATCGTGGCCGGCGGTGGCGTCGCGCTGATCCGCGCTCGCAAGGCTGTCGAAGGCGTGAAGGGCCTGAACTCGGACCAGGACGCGGGCATCCGCATCGTTCTGCGTGCGATGGAAGAGCCGCTGCGCCAGATCGTCACGAACGGCGGCGAAGAAGCTTCCGTCGTGGTGGCGGCTGTTGCTGCGGGCACGGGCAACTACGGCTACAACGCGGCAACGGGCGAGTACGGTGACCTGGTGGAAGCCGGTGTCGTCGACCCGACCAAGGTGACGCGCACGGCATTGCAAAACGCGGCATCGGTGGCAGGCCTGCTGCTGACGACCGACGCAGCCGTCGCGGAACTGCCGAAGGAAGACTCGGCCATGCCTGGTGGCATGCCCGGCGGCATGGGCGGCATGGGCATGGACATGTAATTCGGCTTCGACCGGTTACTTGCTTCATCCTCAGGGCGTGGGTTTCGAAGGAAGCTCACGCCGCAAAGAAAAACCCGCAGCAATGCGGGTTTTTTTTCGTCCGTGGCAAACGCGGACCGTTACTTGTTCATCTGATCGCGCAAGTTTTGCGCGGCGGCCTTGTAGTCGTAGGTCGGATAAAACTCCGTCGTATAGCCGCCCCACGCGGTGGTTTCGATCGCGCGATTCACTTCGCGCAGGCGATCGGCCGGCACGCGCAAGGTCACGACCTGACCGACGCCCATCATCACGTACCACGACACCACTTCGATTCCCGGCGGCGGAAACGTCTTGAAGAAGCCTTGCTCCTTCAACTGCTCGTTGATCTTCGGAAGCGGTTTGCTTTGATCGTGCTTGAGGAAGATGGTCAGCAGGAAGGTGCCGTCGCCAGCCGGTGTGGCGGGCGGCGCCGTGCTTTGCTGCGCGTTTGCAGGCAGGGCGATGTAAATCAGCGAGGCGAACATCGTGGCTTGAAAAAGGCGTGCAATTCGTCTTGCTGATCGATGCATCGGGAATGCTCCTCGTGAACGAATCGGTCTAACGATGGTGGGTGCGCAGGCGCTCGATCATATGCAGCGCGTTGGGTTGCGCATTGCCTTCGGCGGTGTTGTCGAAGATGCACCAGACCTCGGGCGTTTTCTTCGCGCGCGTGTGCAGCGTGCGCGCGAGGTCGTCGAGATAGGTGTAGTTATAGGAAGACTTGTAGAGCTCGGGCGAGCCATGCAGCCGCACATACACGAGCGAAGTGTCCGCGCGATGCTTGATCTCGCACTCGTCGGGGATCGGGTCCGCATCGACATAAGCCATGTGATGCGCCTTCAGGAGCGCGGCCGTGTGGGTGGTGAACCAGGACGGATGCCGCGCCTCGATTGCAATCGGCAACTTCGTGCGCTCGCGCAACGCCTTGATGAAGGCTTCGGCCGTGGCCTGATCGAAGGGCAGACTGGGCGGCAGTTGCACGAGCCAGCAACCGAGCTTGTCGCCGAGTTGCCCCGCGCTTTGCAAGAATTCGTCGAGGAGCGCCTCGGTGCCGACGAGCCGCGCGTCGTGCGTAATGGACTTGGGCAATTTCACCGAGAAGCGAAACGACTCGGGCACGCTCTGCGCCCAGTTCGCGTAAGTCGATTCGCGATGCGGTTTGTAGAAGCTCGAATTGATCTCGACGCAAGTCAGCACGTGTGCATAGCGTTCGAGATGCGTGCCTTCATGCGGAAAGCTCGACGACACGGCGCTCGACAAACCCCAACCCGCGCAGCCGATACGGATCGCGCCTTGCGGGCCGGGCTTGTGCAGATGGGGCAGTCGGTACGGCATGCGTTCTCCCGGCGACTCGATTGGTCAGTGTTTTGGGCTAATGGCGTACTTCCCCAGGCAGTCCCGCCGACTCGTCGGGGAGGGACGACGTCTCGCCTTCTTCGTCTGCATCGTTAGAGCGCGCCCAGAAAAACCGGTCCGGCAAATAGGCGCCCATGCCCGGACGGAACGCGGCTCGCGCCGCCTGGAACACATACTCTTGAGCCTCGCGTGCGGCCTCGGCGGGTTCCTGTCCGTTGGCAAGCAAGGCCGCGACCGCGGCGCCAAGCGTATCCGTCAGCCCCATGATGCGATGCACACCGCGATCCCACGTATCTTGCCGCACCTGGCCTTCCTCGCTATACAGCGTGTTCACGTGCCGATGCGTGCCGGTTTCCATTGCGAGCACATATTCGCAACCCTGCGCCAGGATATGCGAGATCGCGGCATCCAGCGTTGGCGCTTCGGCGTCACTGTCGGGTTGCGCGAGCTGCAACAACGTGGCGTGATCGGCGATCAACATAGTCGTTTGCGGCACGAGCAGGTCGGCAAGCGACTCACGCAGCTCGTCGGCGGACAAAACATGTTCATCGTCTAGTGTGAAGTCCGGCGCGAGGATCAGCGGTACGTCGTCGTAGTCGGACACCACTTCGGCGATAGCGGAAACCACCTCCGCGCGCGTTGCCGCGCCGATCTTGAACGCGGCGATCGGCATGTCCTCCAGCAACATGCGCGCCTGCGTGGCGACGACGTCGGGATCGATGCCGGTGACTTCGTCGCAGCTCGCGGAGTCGCGCACCGCGTAGCCCGTCAGCACCGTCACGCCGTGGCAGCCCATGCTTGCGAGCGTCAGCACGTCGGCTTGAAGCCCCGAACCGCCTGTGGGGTCCGTCAGGCCGAAGGTGAGAACGATCGGTGGGGAGTCGCCGGTCATGGCAAAAGCGGACATTGTTTTCTTGATTGCACGAATGGAACGGAAGGGCCGCGAACGCCCGCGCCTCGAAGTGCACTGGCGGCGGCCAGCTCGGTCATGATTCGACCGTGGTTCGACTATGGTTCAATGTTTCGATTATGCGGCCTAACGCCGTCAGGCTACAGTCTTTGCGCACTTTTTTCCGGTACGGCGGCGCTTGAGAGAGCCAGTACGGCGGTCGAAGGCTTGGCCACGCGTGAACGGGCATCTCGCTAGGCATTGACACGCCAACACGGTACCATCATGTCCTAATTTCAATCGACCATTTCGACGCGGCATAAGTATGGAATATAGAAGCTGGATGTGCCTGATCTGCGGCTGGATCTATGACGAGGAGGCGGGATTGCCCGAAGAGGGCATCGCGCCGGGTACGCGCTGGGAGGACGTTCCAATCAACTGGACTTGTCCCGAATGCGGAGCCCGCAAGGAAGATTTTGAGATGGTCCAGATCTGATCCGCACGCTCTACCGCGCCGCATGACTCGCGTCATGCGGCGCGCGTTTTTTTGCGGACCGCTTTTTCGTTCGCTGCTTTCGTTGCTGTTTTTGTCCGGCAGCGCTGCCGGTGTTGCGTCGTGCGTCGAAATCGATGCGCGCGCCGGTCGCATGTTTGGCCGCTGCAAGCTGCATGGGCGCCACGACGCGTGCCGATGCCAATGCGAACCGGCGCCTGAAGGCATACGCTTGAGGCTGGTCCGTGGTTCGGCGAGACGGGCGCAGGCAGTAAGCGGTCCGTCGGTCGATAAAATCGTGAGCGCGGTCAAGTACCGACGCTTTCATCGATGATGCTATTTCACCGCGCGCGCCCATGTTCGACTCACGGCGCCTGCGAACCGGTTTGTGAGCGCCAGATATGACATCTCGTCCCGATCTTCCAGTTACGTTCGAAGCTCTGCCCAATCCGCGCGGCGGCTCGGTGCGGCTCGCCGAAATGGCGCTGACCGACGCCCATCACGCGTTCCAGCGTCAGGGCGAAACCGCGCCCGCGTTGAAGCGCGCGATCTCCGCGCTGCATTCGGCGGGTTGGCTGCCTGCGCAGCGTTTCGCGGAAGCGCTCGCGCTCGTCGCGCCGCTCGGCGAGGAATCGGAGCCGACGCGTGCACGCATCGCGGCTGCGCTCGCGGACTTCGGCGCGGCGGTGGAGCGCCACAATCTGCGCGAGTTGTCGTGCTCGACCGTGTTGTTCGATCACTATCGCGGGCTGCATGCGTTGCTCGCCATGCATACGCGCGTCGCGCCGGTTTCCTACGATGACCTCGCGCTCGCGGGCCGCGCCATCGCGCCCGCGACGTTGCGCGGCATCGCGCCCGAGCGGCTTGCGCGCGTTCGGGCGCACTACGAACAGGCCCTGCTCAAGCTCTTGCGCGGGCCCGAGCAGGAATCCGCCGATGCCTTCGCGCGCCTCGACGAGTGCCTGGGCGAGCTCGGCGGCCCCGATCCTTACGACTTCTGGCGGCTCGCGCTCAACACTATTTGGGCGCTGCGCGAGCGCGCGGAGCGTCGAGGCGACGCCGATTTCGCCGCAAACGCCGACGCCAAGCGCCTTTACGCGCGCTTCAATCTCGTGTTGGCGGATCAGGCGCACGCGTCGACCTATGCGCCGCGCTCGCTCGTACGCGCGACGCTTGCGCTCCTCTGGCGCGACTTCGCACTCTACGGCGCGATGCCGGAAGACGCGGAACGGGTCGACGTCTTGCGGGACTATGGTCTGACGGTGGCGTGGCATGTCGCGGCGAATCCCGCGTCGGAGGCCGCGTGGGAGCAGGGCGCGGCGCAGGCGATCGAGGAAAACGCCCGCGACGGTTCATCGCGCGATCTGGGTGCGCTGCGCGTGAACGCCACGGCTTACGAAGACTTTCTCCAGAGCGCGGAAGCCTCCATCGAGGGACTGGTCGAGCGCGGTTCGCAAGCAAGCGAAACAGGCACGGTGGACGCGGACGCGGCGCTGCACTCGGCGAACGCGTCGCACCGGCTGGGCGCGGCGGCTTGCGCGCTCGGCTTGGGCCATGTCGCGTTGCTCGCCGATACACTCGGTCTCGCATGGCGGCGCGTCGCGCATCAGGGCGCGCATGAATCGGCGGATGGCGTCGCGCGCGAACTCGATGCCACCGTTCCCGAACGCGCGGCCCAGATGCTGCGCTCCATGCTGCACCAGGCCGCGGCCGGCATTGCGCCGTCGGAAGGCCGCGCGTCGATTGCCGCGCTCACCGCCATGATCGAGCGGCCCGCCGCGGTCAATCGCTAGCTTCGGCGTGCGGTTCGTCGGCGGCGTCCGCGCTGCTGCTGCGTGAATCGTCGGCGCGCTTCGCGGGTCCGCGCACCACGTCGTATCGCGCGAGCGTGCGTTTGCGCGCGGCGTCGTGATCGACTACCGGCTGCGGATAGTCCGCGCCAAGCGAAATCCCCGCCTTCGAGAGTGCGTCGGGCTTGGCGAGCCACGGCGCGTGAATGTCCCGATCCGACAAGCCCGCGATTTCCGGCACGTAGTGGCGGATGAACTTGCCCGCCGCGTCGAATTTCTTCGACTGCGTCGTCGGATTGAAGATGCGGAAATACGGCTGGGCATCGCAGCCGCTCGATGATGCCCACTGCCATCCGCCGTTATTCGACGACAGTTCGAAATCGTTCAGCAGCGCTTCGAAATAGGCTTCGCCGCGCCGCCAGTCAAGGCCGAGGTCCTTGGTCAGAAAACTCGCCACGACCATGCGCAGGCGGTTGTGCATATAGCCTGACTGGTTGATTTGCCGCATCGCGGCATCGACGAGCGGATAACCTGTTTGTCCCGCGCACCATGCGGCGAAGTTCGCGTCGGCGGCGTCGCCCGTCTCCCACTGGATGCGGTCGTATTCCGGCTTGAATGCACGATGATCGCCCGGCACGCCGACATGCGGAAAATGGTGCAGCACGGAGAAATAAAAGTCTCGCCAGATAAGCTCCGACAACCAGGTTTCCGCGCCCTTGTTGCCGTGACGCTGCGCATCGTGCGCGGTGCGAGCGAGTGCGCGAATCGAAACCGTGCCGTGTCGCAGATGAACGCCGAGATAGCTCGGGCCCTTCAGCGCGGGGAAATCGCGGGCGTGATCGTAGTCGGCCATGCGGTCGATGAAGTCATCGAAAAGCTCATACGCGCCGCTCGTGCCAGCGGGAAAGGCGGGCGCGTGCTCCGCGCCGAAGCCGAGCGCGTCAAGCGAGGGAATGGCGTGCCTGACGTTACCCGGCGGCTTCGCGAGCACGTTGAAATGATCTTCGGATGCGTACGGCTTGAGCGCGTCCGGCGTGAGTGTCGCGAGCCACTTGCGCTTGTACGGCGTGAAGACGGTATAGGGTTTGCTGCTGCCTGTGAGCACATCGTCATGATCGAAGATCGACTGATCCTTGAACGTGAAAAACGCGATGTCCTTGCTCGCCAGCTTCTGCGCCACTGCCTCGTCACGCGCCTTCGCACTCGGTTCGTAATCGCGATTTGCAAACACCGCGTTCGCGCCGCATTCGACCGCAAGCTCGGGTATCTCATGCGAAGGCACGCCATGTCGAACCATCAGCGTCCCGCCAGCGTCGCGCAACGTGCGATCCAGTTCCACCACGCTCGCATGAATGAACGGCACGCGCCGGTCGTTTCGCGCAAGCGGCGAGAGGATGTCGCGGTCGAAAACGAACGCGCACAGCACCCGACGGCACCTTGTAAGCGCGTGATAGAGTGCAGCATTGTCGGCTGCGCGCAGGTCCCGCCGAATCCACACCAGACCCACATCAAAGTCGGCCATCTGTCAGCGCCTTTGTTAAAATCCTGAATTATGTCCAAGACTTCCGATCGCATCAATTTGACGAATCAGTTCCTGATCGCCATGCCGTCCATGGCCGATCCGACGTTTTCAGGAACCGTGGTCTACCTTTGCGATCACACCGATCGCGGTGCGCTGGGTCTCGTCATCAACAGGCCGACCGATATCGACCTCCAGTCGCTGTTCAATCGTATCGATCTCAAACTCGAAATCGAACCTCTCGTTCACTTGCCCGTGTACTTCGGCGGTCCCGTTCAGACCGAGCGCGGCTTCGTGCTGCATGAAGAACGCGACGGCGAACCGTATAGCTCGTCCATGAGTGTACCCGGCGGCCTCGCCATGACCACTTCAAAAGATGTACTCGAAGCAGTCGCTAGCGGCAAGGGCCCACAGCGCTTCTTGCTGACGCTCGGTCACGCAGGCTGGGGCGCCGGTCAGCTCGAAGAAGAAATCTCCAAGAACGGCTGGCTCACGGTGGAAGCGGACTCGCGCATCATCTTCGACGTGCCCGCCGAAGATCGCCTCGAAGCGGCGCTCTCGCTGCTCGGCGTATCGCGTTCCATGCTTTCCGGCGAAGCAGGGCACGCATGAGCGGGGCAGCCACGCTGCTGGCATTCGATTACGGCGAGAAGCGCATTGGTGTCGCCGTTGGCAATACATTGACGAAGCAGGCACGCGCACTCGCCGTGCTCGAAAACCGCAACCGCGACTATCGTTTCGATGAAGTCGGCAAACTGCTCGACGAGTGGAAGCCGCAAACGGTGGTCGTCGGCATGCCGCTGCATCCGGACGGCACGCCGCACGAAATGAGCGCGCAGGCCAAGCGCTTCGGCAATCAGGTGAACGGGCGTTTCAACGTGCCCGTGCAATGGGTCGACGAACGTTACAGTTCCGTCGATGCCAAAGCCGACCTTCGTGCGCGCGGCGTGCGTCCGAACGCGCGCGGCCGTTTCGACGACATCGACGCCGAAGCCGCCCGCGTCATTCTTCAACAATACCTCGACGGACTTCCCGACGATCATGAGTTCCATTGACGCCGAAGCGCTGTATCGCGCGCTCGTCGAATCGATTCATGCCGCGTATGAGAACGCGCTCGCCGAAGAAGAGGGTGTCGCGCTCGTCGGCATCTACAGCGGCGGCGTGTGGCTTGCCGAGCGTCTCGCCAAGGAGTTCAACGCGCCGCACTTCGGCGTGGTGAACGTGGCGCTGCATCGCGACGACTACGCGAAGAAGGGCCTGCATAGCCAGGCGAGCCCGACTTCGTTGCCGTTCGCGGTCGACGGCCGCCGTATCGTGCTGATCGACGACGTGCTGTCCACCGGACGCACGGTGCGCGCGGCCATCAACGAACTCTACGATTACGGGCGTCCCGCTTCGGTCGATCTCGCCGTGCTCGCCGATCGCGGCGGACGCGAGTTGCCCATTGCGGCGCGCTTCGTCGGCGGCACGGTGGACGTACCCGCGAACGAAGGCCTCGTGCTCGCGCGACGCGCGGACGGCGGCTTCGACTTCACCACTGAATCGCGCGCTCAGTAACCCATTCAAGGCAACACCGGGATCATCATGAACACCGCCACTCAGGGTTCCGCCGATGCAGGCGCGCCCGCTGCCGCCGACAAGTTCCGCTACGGCTTTCTACGCGGCAATCCGCAGCTCACGAAGAACGGCGAGCTGAAGCACTTGCTGACCATCGAAGGACTGCCGCGCGCCGTCGTCACGCATATTCTCGATACCGCCGAGCAGTTCGTGAGCGTCACGGATCGCGAAGTGAAGAAGGTGCCGCTTTTGCGCGGCAAGTCGGTGTTCAACCTCTTCTTCGAGAACTCGACGCGCACACGCACGACCTTCGAGATCGCGGCCAAGCGCTTGTCGGCGGACGTGCTGAACCTGAACATCAACGCGTCGTCGACGAGCAAGGGCGAATCCCTGCTCGACACCATCAACAATCTCTCCGCCATGCATGCCGACATGTTCGTCGTGCGTCATGCGTCGAGCGGCGCGCCGTATCTGATCGCCGAGCATTGCGCGCCGCACGTGCACGTGATCAATGCGGGCGATGGCCGTCACGCGCATCCGACGCAAGGCCTGCTCGACATGTACACCATTCGCCACTACAAGCGCGACTTCACCAAGCTGCGCGTGGCGATCGTCGGCGACATTCTGCATTCGCGCGTCGCGCGTTCGGACATTCACGCGCTGACCACGCTCGGCGTGCCGGAAGTGCGGGCCATCGGACCACGCACGCTTTTGCCCGGCAATCTCGACCAGATGGGCGTGCACGTCTACCACAACCTCGACGAAGGCTTGAAGGGCGTCGACGTCATCATCATGCTGCGCCTGCAGAACGAGCGCATGAGCGGCGCGCTCTTGCCTTCCGCGCAGGAGTATTTCAAGAGCTGGGGACTGACGCCCGAGCGTCTTGCGCTCGCCGCGCCCGATGCCATCGTGATGCATCCGGGGCCGATGAATCGCGGCGTGGAAATCGACTCGCAAGTGGCCGACGGCCCGCAGTCGGTGATTCTCAATCAGGTGACCTTCGGCATCGCCGTGCGCATGGCGGTCATGGGCATCGTGGCCGGCAACAGTGACTAAGAACGCGACATGAAGATCCAGATTCAAGGCGGCACGATCATCGACCCGGTTGCGGGCACGGAAGCGCGCAAGGACGTGTTCATCGCGGCGGGCCGCATCGTTTCGATTGGCGACGCACCGGCCGACTTTCACGCGGCCAAGGTCATCGCGGCCAACGGGTTGCATATCGCGCCGGGTTTCGTCGATCTCGCGGCGCGTCTGCGCGAACCGGGCTTCGAGCACAAGGCAACGCTCGAATCCGAAATGGCCGCGGCGATGGCAGGCGGCGTGACGAGCCTCGTCTGTCCGCCCGACACCGATCCCACGCTCGACGAACCCGGCCTCGTCGAAATGCTCAAGTTTCGCGCGCAGAAGCTGCATCAGGCGCATGTCTATCCGCTGGGCGCGCTGACTGTCGGCTTGAAGGGCGAGGCGATTACCGAGATGGTCGAGTTGACCGAGGCGGGTTGCATCGGCTTTTCGCAGGCGGATAACCCTATCGTCGATACGCGCACGATGCTGCGCGCGTTGCAGTACGCGACCACTTACGGCTATACCGTGTGGCTGCGTCCGCAAGACGCGTTCATGGCGAAAGGCGGCGTGGCGGCAAGCGGCGCGGTGGCGTCGCGGCTCGGTCTGTCGGGCGTGCCAGTGTCGGCGGAGACCATCGCGCTGCATACCATCTTCGAACTCATGCGCGTGACGGGCGCGCGCGTGCATCTGTCGCATCTGTCGTCGGCGGCGGGCATCGCGCTCGTGCGCGCGGCGAAGGCCGAAGGCATCGCGGTCTCGTGCGATGTCACGATCAACCACGTGCATCTGACGGACGTGGATATCGGCTACTTCGATTCCCAGTTCCGCCTCGATCCGCCGCTGCGTCAGCAACGCGACCGCGAAGCAATACGCGCGGGTCTCGCGGACGGCACCGTCGACGCGATCTGTTCCGATCACACGCCGCTCGACGACGACGAAAAGCTCCTGCCTTTCGCCGAAGCCACGCCGGGCGCGACCGGCCTCGAACTGCTGCTCTCGCTGACGGTGAAGTGGGCGCACGAAGCCAACTTGCCGCTCGCGAAGGCGCTGGCGCGCATCACGTCCGCGCCCGCCGACGTGCTGAAGCTGCCGGCCGGACGCATTACCGTGGGCGCGCTCGCCGACCTGTGCGTGTTCGATGCCGCCGCCGAGTGGCGCGTCGATCCGAAGAAGCTCAAGAGCCAGGGCCACAACTCGCCGTTCCTCGGCTACGAGTTGCCGGCGCGTGTGCGCGCGACGATCGTCGGCGGTCATCTGGCTTACGAAAGCCGTTAAGCACACGAGTCGCGCATGAACCAGGCATTACGCAAGCTGCGGCTTCTGGTCCATCTGCTGTATGGCATGTGGGTCGTGGCGCGGCGTTTTCCGCGCGCATCGGTGGATGAGCGGAGCGCGATGAATCGCGCGTGGTCGCTTGAGATGCTGCGTCTGTCCGGCATGAAACTCGTCGTGCACAACGACGAAGCGCGGCTCGATCGCGGCGTGCTGGTGGTCGGCAATCACGTTTCGTGGATGGACATTTACGTCATCAATGCATGGCGGCCGACGCCGTTCGTCTCGAAGGCGGAGATTCGCAACTGGCCGGTTGTTGGATGGCTCGCGCATCAGTTGGGCACGGTGTTCGTACAGCGCGAGAAGCGTAGCGACGCGAAGCGCATCATGCATGAACTCTCGAACCGCCTGCTCGCGGGCGAGATGATGTGCGTGTTCCCCGAAGGCACCACCAGCGATGGTCAGGCGCTCCTGCCGTTCCACGCGAACATGTTCCAGGCGGCGGTATCGGCATCGTGTCCGGTGCAGCCGGTGTGCATCATGTACGAGGATGCGCACGGCAAGCAGTCGCTCGCGCCGGCGTATATCGGCGACATGACGCTGAGCGATTCCCTCGACGCGCTTCTGAACGCGACGCCGCTCACGGCGCATCTCTATGTGTGCAATCCGCTCGCGCCGGGCGCTGACCGCCGTCTGCTTGCGAGCGAAGCCCAAGCCGCGATTCTCGCCGCGCTCGAAACCATGCGTGGCGGCGCGGCAACGGCGGCTGATCCCATGCCGCTCCCTGAATCGCTCAACGCTGTTTCGGCTTCATCGCGCAACTCACCTGCGTGATTACGCGCTGAGCCGGGTCTTTGGTCAGCCGCACCGCTGAGAGCTTGTTGCCCCAGACGCAGCCTGAATCGAGACACAGCACGTCGTTGCGGACCATCAGACCAAGCGCGGCCCAGTGTCCGAACACCACCGTCACGTCCTGCGTCTTGCGACCGGGCACGTCGAACCACGGCAGATAGCCGGGCGGCGCGGCATCCGGGCCGCCATTGTTGGCGAATTCCATCGCGCCGTCGGCGGTGCAGAAACGGATGCGTGTCAGCGCGTTATAAGTCACGCGCAGGCGGTCGGCGCCAGTGAGCGACTCATCCCATCGATGCGGCTCGTTTCCATACAGCGTGGCGAGCGTCGCTTTCCAGTCGGGCGCGCGCAACGCTTTTTCGAGTTCGTGCGCGAGTTCGAGCGTCATCGTCGCGTCCCATTGCGGCAGCACGCCAGCGTGAACCATGAGCGCGCCGTCCTCGAAGTGCGCGACGGGCTTGTGGCGTACCCATTCGATCAGGTCAGCCACGTCGGGTGCGTTGAGGATGTCGTCGAGCGTGTCGCCTTTCTTCGGCTTGCGCAGGCCAGCCGCGACCGACAGCAGATTCAGGTCGTGATTGCCGAGGACGACGGTGGCGCGCGAACCGAGCGCGATGATCTCGCGCAGCGTTTCCAGCGACTTCGGTCCGCGATTGATGAGGTCGCCTGCGAACCAGAGAGGCGTATCGGCATCGGGCGCGGCTTTTTTAAGCAGTCGATGGTAGGGATCGCAGCAACCTTGCAGGTCGCCGAAGACGAGCGGGGCGGAGCTAGCGTGAATTACGGTGGCGTTGGTGACGTCGGTCATCGATTGAAAAGGTGAGACGGTGGACGCGCGGCGTCGGGTACCGAGCATTATGAAACAGGCGAATACGACTTGGCTGCCGCTTCATTAAGCATTCCGCGAACCTTCTACTACGTGCGTGACGACGCGGCGGGATTGGCTTGTAATCGATAATCGCTAGCTGTATCAAGTTGTTAGCCGTGTAGTTTTTGCACTTGGTGGCCTTATAATTGACGGCTTACCAAAGTGGGGCATCCGGCGAATCAAGATTGGTGACAATCGGTCAATGTTTTCGCTGGAAGGCGCACATCGCGCGAAATGCGCAATTTTTTCCATAATTCGAGCGCGCTTTCAGTCGAGCAAAACTGTGAGCGGTGAAGAGGGCTTTTATGATTCTCGTGACGGGCGGTGCTGGTTTTATCGGCGCCAACTTTGTGTTGGATTGGCTCAATGGCTCTGACGAACCCGTTTTGAACGTCGATAAGCTGACGTATGCGGGGAATCTCGGAACGCTTCAGTCGCTCAAGGGCGACGCCCGTCATGTGTTTGCGCGTGCCGACATTTGCGACCGCGCGGCCATGGACGAACTGCTCGCGAAGCACAAGCCCCGCGCCATTTTGCACTTTGCCGCCGAGAGTCACGTAGACCGCTCGATCCACGGCCCGGAAGATTTTGTTCAGACCAATGTGGTCGGTACGTTCGTTCTGCTCGAAGCCACGCGCCAGTACTGGAGCGCGCTGCCTGAAGCCGAGAAGCAAGCCTTCCGCTTCCTGCATGTTTCGACCGACGAAGTATTCGGCTCGCTGTCCGCAACTGATCCACAGTTCTCCGAGACCACGCCGTACGCACCGAACAGCCCGTACTCGGCTACGAAGGCCGGCTCGGATCATCTGGTGCGCGCGTATCACCACACATACGGCTTGCCGGTTGTCACGACCAACTGCTCGAACAACTACGGCCCGTACCAATTCCCGGAAAAGCTGATCCCGCTGATGATCGCGAATGCGCTCGGCGGCAAGCCGCTGCCCGTTTATGGCGATGGTCAGAACGTGCGCGACTGGCTCTACGTGGGCGACCATTGTTCGGCTATTCGCGAAGTGCTGGCGCGCGGTGCGCTTGGCGAGACGTATAACGTCGGCGGCTGGAACGAGAAAAAGAACGTCGAAGTCGTGCATACGCTGTGCGATTTGCTCGACAAGTTGAAGCCTAAGGCGAGCAGTTCGTATCGCGATCAGATCACGTACGTGAAGGATCGTCCGGGCCATGACCGCCGCTACGCTATCGACGCGCGCAAGCTCGAGCGCGAGCTCGGCTGGAAGCCTGCGGAGACGTTCGAAACGGGGCTCGAGAAGACGGTTCAGTGGTATCTGGACAATCAGGCGTGGGCTGACGAAGTGGCTTCCGGTGAGTATCGGAAGTGGGTCGAGACGAACTACGCGCAGCGCGCGTGAGGAACTGACAATGGCGCGCAAGGGCATCATTCTCGCCGGCGGCTCCGGCACGCGGCTTTATCCGATTACGCATGCGGTGTCGAAGCAGCTCCTGCCCGTGTACGACAAGCCGATGATCTACTATCCGCTGTCCACGCTCATGATCGCAGGCATTCGTGACGTGCTCGTGATCTCGACGCCGCAAGATACGCCGCGTTTCGAGTCGATGCTCGGCGACGGCAGTCAGTGGGGCATGAATATCCAGTACGCGGTGCAACCGTCGCCGGATGGCCTAGCGCAGGCGTTCGTCATAGGCCGCGACTTTGTTGGCAACGATCCGTCCGCGCTTATTCTCGGCGACAACATTTTCTACGGTCACGATCTCGCGAAGCAGCTCGAAAGTGCGGACGCGCGCACCGAGGGCGCGACTGTGTTTGCCTATCACGTGCATGATCCCGAGCGTTATGGCGTGGTGGAGTTCGACCAGAAGTTCCGCGCGCTGTCGATCGAGGAAAAGCCCGCGCAGCCGCGTTCGAACTACGCGGTGACGGGTCTTTACTTCTACGACAACAAGGTGTGCGATATTGCAGCCGACATCAAGCCGTCGCCGCGTGGCGAGTACGAAATCACAGACGTAAATTCGCGTTATCTCGCGGACAAAAAGCTTGATGTCGAGATCATGGGACGTGGCTATGCGTGGCTCGACACCGGCACGCACGATTCGCTGATCGAAGCTGCCACGTTCATCGCGACGCTGCAAAAGCGGCAGGGACTCGTGGTGGCTTGTCCTGAAGAGATCGCATATCGCAAGGAATGGATTGGAGAAGAGCAGTTGCTGGCGCTTGCCAAGCCGCTCTCGAAAAACGCTTACGGTCAATATCTGCTCAATCTTCCGAAGGACCAAGTCGCATGGCCATCCAAGTAACTGCTACGGCGCTGCCCGAAGTCAAGATCATCGAACCGAAGGTATTCGGCGATGCACGTGGCTTCTTCTACGAAAGCTTCAATGGCCGTGAGTTCGCGGAACAAGTCGAAGCGGGCGTCGAGTTCGTGCAGGACAATCATTCGCGTTCGGCAAAGGGCGTGCTGCGGGGCTTGCATTATCAGATTCAGCACCCGCAAGGCAAACTCGTGCGCGTGGTAGAAGGCGAAGTGTTCGATGTCGCGGTGGACATTCGCAAGAGTTCGCCGAACTTCGGCAAGTGGGTGGGCGTGAATCTGTCGGAAGAAAATCATCGGCAGTTGTGGGTGCCGCCGGGGTTTGCGCATGGCTTTGTCGTGTTGTCGGAGACGGCGCAGTTCCTTTATAAGACTACGGATTATTGGTATCAGGCGCACGAGAGAAGCATCGTCTGGAATGATCCGGAGATTGGTATTGAGTGGCCGATTGACTTTGAGCCGTTGTTGGCGGCGAAGGACGCGGCGGGGAAGGGTTTGAGCGAAGCCGAGGTGTTTGCGTGAAGATCCTTGTCACCGGAGTAAGCGGGCAAGTTGGATGGGAGCTCACACGCAGCCTGTCCGTGCTTGGTGAAGTCATCGCCGCCGATCGTACAATGCTGGATCTGTCGAACCCCGCAACGTTGCGTGAGCGCTTGATCCAAATCCGACCGGACGTCGTTGTCAACGCTGCTGCTTACACCGCAGTGGATAAAGCAGAAGGCGACGAACCGCTGGCAACAACGGTCAATAGCGAGGCGGTGGGCGAACTCGCCAAATCGGCGCGCGATGTCGGTGCCCTATTCGTCCACTATTCGACCGACTACGTGTTCGATGGAACCAAGCTCGGTCCGTACCTCGAAACCGATACGCCTTGCCCTATTAATGCGTACGGCCGGAGCAAGCTCAAGGGCGAAATTGCGACCAAAGAAGCCGGTGGCGACTGGTTAGTGCTCAGAACAACTTGGGTGTACACGGACCGGGGAGCTAATTTCCTGCGCACCATGTTACGGCTTGCAGGCAGCCGCGAAGAGTTGCGGGTTGTCGGAGACCAGTTCGGCGCGCCAACGTGGGCGCGGTCGATCGCCGACGGGACGGCACACATCGTAGCTGCCGCACAAGCTGAACGCCGAGCTGGCGCATTCCAATCTCAGCTTTTACATATGACCGCGAGAGGGTCGACTAGCTGGCATGGCTTCGCCGACGCAATCATTGCGCGAGCTCGCCATTTGCAACCGGAGGTCGGCTTTCCGGTCAAGCGGGTCGTTGCCATTGAAACCAGCGAGTATCCTCTTCCTGCGCCTCGTCCGGCCAACTCGCTGCTCTCGAACGACGCATTACATGCACGCTTCGGAATCCAGCTACCTGTTTGGGACGTTGGCATGCAACTGTGCCTGGACAACTTGCTTGCGATTTCTCGGTGAATCGAGACCGTGTGCGTCAATCGGCAGGCTAGTGCGGCCGGAACGGCTAAGAGGTTATCCCTTTCAAATATGGACGTAATTTCGAAATCTCCGCCATCGCTGGTGGCGTCATTGCACCGTAACCGCGGGCTCATCTTTCAGATGACCAAGCGTGAAGTCGTAGGTCGATATCGAGGCTCGGTGTTCGGGCTTGCGTGGTCGTTCTTCAACCCCGTGCTAATGCTGGCCGTCTACACATTCGTGTTTTCGTTCGTCTTCAAGTCCCGCTGGGGAGGCGACGCATCGCCGATCGGTCGAGGCGAATTTGCAATGATGCTGTTTGTCGGCATGACCGTGCACGCGCTTTTCGCGGAGTGTATCAACCGCTCACCATTGCTGGTTCTGCAAAATGCCAGCTATGTCAAAAAAGTCATCTTTCCGCTGGAGATATTTCCCGTCATTGCGTTGTGCTCGGCGGTCTTCCACATGTTCATTAGCGTTGTGGTGCTGATCGTTGGATTGCTCTTTGTGAGCGGATCGGTGCATTGGACGGTGCTGTTCTTTCCAGCCGTCGTGCTACCGCTTTTCATGATCTCGCTTGGAGTCGGCTGGTTCCTGGCTGCAACGGGCGTCTATGTCCGAGATATTGCACAAGCCACGGCATTTCTCGCGTCGGTGCTCATGTTTCTCTCGCCTGTCTTTTATCCCATTTCGGCATTGCCGGAAAAATATAGAATCTGGTTGCAGCTCAACCCGTTGACGTTTTTCATTGAGGAAAGTCGCGCCGTTCTCGTAAGTGGCAAATTGCCGGACTTTCCCACACTTGGGCTTTATTACTGCGTGAGTATCCTGGTGGCGTGGGCGGGCTATTGGTGGTTCCAGTCCACCCGAAGGGGGTTCGCCGATGTCCTCTGAGAAGTTGGCGATACGCGTGCGTCATGTCGGCAAAAGCTATTCAATCTACGATCGACCTCAAGACCGGCTTAAGCGAGCCATGTTCGCCCGGCTCGGCCGATGGCTGCCAGGTTTTGCCGATCGTGCACACCAGGCAGCTACCGAGTTTCATGCACTCAACGATGTCTCGCTCGAAATAGCCAGAGGGCAAACGGTCGGTGTGATCGGGCGTAATGGCTCAGGTAAGTCGACGTTACTGCAAATCATCTGCGGGACGCTGGCTCCGACCACTGGCGACGTCCAAGTGCATGGGCGCGTGGCTGCGCTGCTGGAGTTGGGTGCAGGATTCAATCCAGAATTCACCGGGCGTGAAAATGTTTATTTGAATGCGGCCTTGCTAGGTCTTACGCGCAAGCAAATCGACGAGCGTCTCGACGCAATCTTCAAATTCGCCGACATTGGCGAGTTTGTCGATCAGCCCGTCAAGAAATACTCCAGCGGCATGTATGTGCGCCTTGCATTTGCCGTGCTCGCACACGTCGACGCGGATGTGCTCATCATCGATGAAGCGCTTGCCGTCGGCGATGCGTTCTTCACGCAGAAGTGCATGCGTTTCTTGCGTTCGTTCATGGAACACGGGACCGTGCTTTTCGTGAGCCATGACACTAACGCAGTAATCAATCTGTGCGAGCGCGTCGTATGGTTAGACAAAGGAACCGTACAAGCGGCAGGTCCAGCAAAGGAGATCTGCGAACAGTATCTCGAGGCTTACTATCAAACTCAACACGAAGCCTCCGGTGCAATTGCGGGCGGTCAGAAAAACGCAGTACTGAGCGGATCGGTGGAAGTGAGTGAACATTTCCACGATCAAAGGGCCGACCTGATCAATAGTTCAGTGTGTCGAAATGATCTGGAGATTTTCGAGTTTCGGGAGCAAAGCAAGGGCTTTGGCCTTGGAGGCGCGAAAATTACGCACGTCGGATTGGTAGACGACGAGGGCCGGCGTCTCACCTGGGCCGTCGGCGGCGAGTCCGTGAGCATTGAAGTTCGGGCCGAGACAATTGAACCTTTGGAGCGTCCCATCATCGGATTCATCGTCCGAGACAGATTGGGACAAAATCTGTTCGGCGACAATACCTACATCACGACGCAGCATTCGCCTCTTCATACAGAAGCCCGCACGGTGCTGACCGCGCGGTTTCGCTTCCACATGCCGCGGATGCCAGTCGGGGACTATTCAATCACTGCAGCCATAGCCAATGGCACGCAGGAGGATCACGTGGTCCACGACTGGGTGCACGATGCGATCATATTCAAGTCGCATTCGACGAGCGTCGCCACGGGTTTGCTCGGTCTGCCGATGCGGTCGGTGGAACTGGAAAAAGCGGCGGTGCATGAGCAGGCCTGACCTGCAACGTGGGTGTAGCGGGTCGAGAGCCGCATTAGCATTCTGAAATCATTTGGGGGTGATATGACCGATAAAAACACAACGGAACACTTTGCAGGCAAGCGCATCCTCGTAACAGGAGGTGCCGGGTTTATCGGCTGTGCAATCGCCGAGTTGCTTGCCGCCAGTGCAGCGCGTTATGTCGTGATGGACAATCTTCATCCGCAGGTTCACAAGACGCAGACGCGCCCCGAAGCTCTCCATAAACGTGCCGAACTGGTTGTCGGCGACGTGACGGTTCCGACGGACTGGGATGCGCTTCTCGCTGAGTTTCAGCCCGAAGTCGTGGTCCATCTCGCGGCCGAAACGGGTACGGGGCAGTCGCTGACCGAGGCAAGTCGCCATGGTCTTGTCAACGTAGTCGGCACCACCCAGATGACCGATGCCTTCGGTCGTCATAAGGTCAACGTTGAGCATGTCCTTTTGACGAGCAGCCGCGCCGTATATGGTGAGGGCGCGTGGCAAAGCAAGGATGGTCAAATAACCTACCCGGGTCAGCGCGGTCGAACTCAACTTGAAGCTGCGGCTTGGGATTTCCCTGGCGCGACTTCCCTCCCTTCGAGCGTGGCGACGACCGTGCCGCATCCGACGAGCGTGTACGGTGCGACCAAACTCGCGCAAGAGCACATTCTGGCTGCGTGGGCCCTTTCGATGAAGGTGCCGCTTTCCATCCTGCGTTTGCAGAACGTCTACGGTCCCGGCCAGTCGCTCACGAATTCCTACACCGGCATCGTTGCACTTTTCTCTCGTCTTGCGCGAGCTGGAAAGTTCATTCCGCTTTATGAAGATGGCGAAGTCACCCGGGACTTTGTCTGCATTCGCGATGTTGCTTCGGCTATCGTCGCGGCACTGGCGACGCCGCCAGCCGCACATCAGTACTTCGACGTTGGCTCGGGAGTCGCAACTTCGATTCTTACGTTGGCCAATCTGATCGCTGCGTATTACGGGGCACCGGCGCCTCAGGTGAATGGCCTGTTCCGAGACGGCGACGTCCGCCATGCCGCCTGCGATCTATCTTCGACGCTCGCCAGCTTGCGTTGGAAGCCTCAGGTAACGTTGGAGGCAGGTCTTGCCGACCTGCAGGACTGGATTGCCAGCGAAGAAACCAAACAGGCCTAGGAGCACCGCTTGATTCACGACACCAAACTGCAGGGTGCGGCATCGCTACGCATCCAGTCGATTCTTTACGGCAATACCAGGCAGCACGTCGATCAATCGCTTGCGAGCCTCGCACGAGCGGTGGAGTTGGCCATCTCTTCGGGCGCGTTGTCCAAGGTCGAATTGGCATTTGGCGACTGTTCGCCCGATCGCATCTTCACGGAGGAGGAGATCGCCGAGCGAAGCAAACAATATGCGCCTCAAGGGCTCGGCGACATCCAATACGAGTTCTATGATAAGAATCTCGGCTCAGCCGCTGGACATAACCGTTTGCTGGAAGGACTCGACTCAGACCTGGTCCTGATTCTCAATCCTGACACCATCGTAGCGCCGGACCTCTTCATCGAGTTGACCAAGCCCATGTTGGAACGTCAACGCGTAGCTGTGGTAGAGGCGCGGCAAGTTCCCATCGAGCACCCAAAAGACTACAGCATCGCCTCGGGAGAGACTGGCTGGGTCACGACTGCGTGCGCTCTTGTGACGGCAGCGGTCGCCAAGGAAGTAAATGGATTCGACTCCGAATCGTTCTTCCTATACTGCGACGACGTCGACTTTTCGTGGCGAATCAGATTAGCGGGCTATAAGCTCGTGTTCCAGCCGTCCGCTGTGATCTTTCACGACAAACGACTTTCGCAAGAAGGCAAGTGGATGGTCGGTGCCGCCGAAGAATACTTCTCGGCCGAAGCTGCCATGCTCCTCGCTTACAAGTATTCTCGCGCGGATCTTGCGGATCGTATCGAGCGTCAGTTGCTAGACGCCGGTAGCGAAGCAGAAAAGAAAGCGGCCCGCAAATTCCAGTCTTTGAAGGAAAGCGGGAATTTACCAGTGCAAATCGATCCAGGCCACAAAGTGGCGCAGTTCATCGATGGCTTCTACAGCAAACATAGATTCTGACCGGACGACATGAGCACCGTTTACGACCATCCTTATGAATCCGGTACCGTCTACAGTCGAGTGATCGAACTACTCGGCGCGCACGCGGGAACCGACGGCGTGCACATTGACATCGGCTGTGGCTACGGCGCCATTGCCGAACCTCTGCGCGAGGCGGGATTGACCTACGTCGGTTTCGATTTGGACACCGCACGCCTGGAAGCGCTGAACGCGCGAGGCTTCGAAACGCACGCGATCGACCTCTCCGATGAGAGAGCGGCTATCGTGTCGCTGCGAGAGGCGCTCGGCGAGCGAAAGCTCACGTCGATCAGCATGATCGATACGCTCGAACATATTACAAATGGTCCCGCTTTTCTTCGTGCGCTACGGGAATTTGTCGAGAACCGCGCGGCGCTTTTCGTGCTCGCCGTGCCTAACGTCGCGCATAGGGACTTGGCCGCGAAGCTCCTGACAGGCCGTTGGGACTACACAGTCGAAGGCTTGCTGGATCACACGCATGTCATCCACCATACCGATCGCCTGCTGGGTGCGATGATGTCCGGCGCAGGATGGACCGAGGTTTCGCGCGCTGATTTCCACCGCCAGCGCAGCGATCAATATTTCCCGAAATTCGACCCGGTGGTGTCGGACGCAACACCTCTCAATCGTTTTATTGGGCAGATACGTGAAGGTGCGGACGAATTCTCATCCATCAACGAACTCGTGCGCGCGTTCCTGCCTGGACCGGTAAAGCCCGGGTCGCTCGTGGTCGAGCCGGATGCCAAACGCCCGTTTCTGTCGATCGTCATGCGCACGCAAGGGCGACGTTTAGCCACTTTCCGTGACCTTCTGCTGGCGTTGACGGCTCAAACGTGCCAAGACTTCGAGTTGATCGTCATCCCACACAAGGTCGAGTTCGAGACGCAAAAGCTGATCGAACGCATAGTGGAAGACATGCCCACAAATATTCGGAGCCGCGCACGTGTTGTTCCGTGCGATCGCGGCGGACGCACGACACCACTCAATTTTGGCTTCGAGCTGGCGCGTGGTCATTACATCTCGATCCTCGACGACGACGAAATGATCTTTGCCCACTGGGTCGAGACGTTCAAGAAGCTAGCCGAGAAGTCACCGGGTCGCATGTTGCGGGTCGTGGCAGCGGAGCAGGACATCGCTGAAACCCCGGAGACTGCTGCAGGTGGCAGCGGCTACGCAGTCGTCGCGGCGATCCGTCATCCGTTTCCGAAACATTACGATCTCTATGCCCACTTCCTTCAGAACTACTCGCCTCCTGTTGCTCTCGCATTTCCTGGCGCTGCTTACCACGAGTTAGGCTTGCGATTCGACGAGACATTGAACACAGCGGAGGATTGGGACTTCGAACTGCGTTGCGTAATGCTTTGCGGATTTGAAGCATCGCCCGAGATCACTTGTATTTATCACAAGTGGAAAAAGGGTGAATCTTCATATTCAATTCACTCGCAATCGGAATGGGAGCGTGACTACGGCGCCATCCTGAGCAACTTTGATCGGCAATATCACGTCTTCCCGCCGGGAACGATTAAGCTAATCAACGATCAACGCAAGTGGATCCTGAAGCTCGAGGGAGATCTCGCACGCACTCGTCGCACCGTTTCCGCTAAGCGCTCCACGCTAGAGTTTTTGCATCGTCACCCAACGCTACTAATGCTTGCTTCCCGATCGAACAAACTTGCGCGTCAGATCGGCCGAAGAATCGTGCGGCGGTTGCGTTGAGTGAGGGCGCTGTTCAGGGTTCGCTTGGGAGCCACAGCGATGCTTTCGTGACAACGCAACAAGCCACCGACGTTTCGATTGTCGTTTATCGCAACACGACCGAGGAGGTGGGGCGTCTGATCGACAGTATCGAACGACAGACGGTCGCGCACGCGCTCACTCTGCGCGTCTTTTTGTGGAACAACGATGCGGCTTCTGTCAGCCAGTGGGACGCGTTCGCTGCCGTTCGTAACACGGCAGCGAGGCCAGCCTCGTTCATCACAGTTTCGCATTCCAGCGCGAACCTCGGCTTCGGTCGGGCGCATAACGCTAATGTGGCTCTTGGCACTGCGCCCTTCGTGCTCATCCTCAATCCGGACGTCGAGCTGTTCCCGAACGCGCTGGAAGAGTTGTTTGCCGAAGTCACCCCGGACACTTCCGATGCCGCGTGGGAGATGCGACAAACACCATTCGAGCATCCCAAGGATTACGACCCATCGCTCCTAACGACGAACTGGGTAAGCGGCGCGGCTGTGCTGTTTAGGCGAGATGCGTTTCAGACCGTTGGCGGCTTCGATGCAAGATTTTTCCTTTATGGCGAAGATGTCGATCTTTCTTGGCGTTTGCGCGCACGCGGGTACACGCTGAAATATGTTCCGCGTGCAGCGGCTATACACCGGACATATGCGATAGCTGGCGAAGTCAAACCTACTCAGATCGTGAACGGTGTCTACGCGTCGCTTTGCTTGCGAACGAGATTCGGACGATGGGGCGATATTGCATCAGGCGTAGCACTGTGTCTTTTCGAACTGACTGGCTATCGACGACTTCCGGGTGGACGCCGTGCGGTTTTAGATGCTCTCAGGCGTTTCGCGCGAGATTTTCGCTATTTCCGTTCCGATGCGGCCTCGTGGCGTGTCCGGGGATTTTGTCCTGAATTTGCGCTGTGGAACTATGGTCGCCGTCGTCTTGGTGCATTCGTTGCGCAGGACACGACACTACACTCTAAGGCTGACTGTCCGCTGGTGAGCGTACTTGTGCGGACGCACGCAAGACCCGAGATATTGCGTTATGCGTTGCTCTCTGTCGTTCACCAAACCTACTCCAACGTCGAAGTTATCGTGGTCGAGGACGGTGCTCCTACAGCGCAAGCAATGATCGAGGCCGAGTTTGCTTCGCGTTTGCAATTAAGGTATGAAGCAACCGGCAGTGCGGTGGGCCGGAGTGCGGCCGGGAATCGCGCGCTTGCAGCGGCGCAAGGGGAGTGGATGTGCTTTCTGGATGACGACGACCAGTTGTATGGTGATCATCTCGAGTTGCTAATTAGGGCTGCCTTGACAAACCAGACGAATGCAGCGTACGGTGCAGCCGATTTTGTGCCGTCAGCTATCAGTCCAGCTATTGACGGTGGGGTGAAGATCGAGGAAGGCGAGCCATATGTCCACTTTCGTCCTTTTTCGCAACTCGCGATGTGGCAGGAGAATCTGGTCACGATTCAATCAGTCGTATTCAACCGAAAACTCTACGAGCGTCATGGCGGGTTTGACGAATCGATGGACCAGCTCGAAGATTGGCTTTTGTGGACGCGTTATGCACTGGATGGCGATTTCTTGGCTGTACCCAAGACGACCTCGAGAGCTCGGGTTCCGCAATCACGCAACGTTGCAACCGAGCGTCAGGCGAAGCTTCACCATAGTTACGCTGTTGCTACGGAGATGCAGAGGGCGATGCGAGTGACGCTTTCACCACGCGAGATCGTCGCCATGGTTGACGAGCAGGTCCGATCACAGGCCTTGGTTTATCTTTCAAAGAGTGAAGCCAGACGCGTAGCCGCTAAATACCCAGTACTGACACGAATGTTTGGCGCGCAATCGCGTTTTGCATTTCTTTTGCGCTCCATTGCCCGAAAAATTCAGCGCATTCGGCAACGATCGTCTTAAGAGACTAGCTGACAATTTCAGCTAAAACGCCTTCTACTCGCTTTCTAAATTTTCAATAATTACGGGAAGGTTTGCCTCGGTCATTTATTTGTCACGCATAAATGAGATGTGCCATACTCCGGGTTAGATTGTACTATCTTCCGAGTCTATATGCAGAATGTGCAGAGCCGTATTCATTATCTTCTGATTCCGCTTTTTTGTTTTCCCGCATTCGCGGCGATAAAGATGTATCGCGTCGATCCGGTATGGATTGTCACGTCAATAGTCATCTCCGCTTCCATGGTGGAACTCTTTAGCTCGTCTTCAACAGCTGTACGTTTCACCACACGACTATTGTTGCTCGTAGCGGTCGTCTTAAACCTGCTTTACATGTCGTCGGTCGCAATTCAGGGGCAGGGTTTCAACGACGCGTTCTTTTATCATTTGGATCCATCTGTTTTATTCTCAGATTCGCGAATTTATTTGTTGGTGGGCGGAAGTCTCGCGCTTTTGATATTCATATGGATACTGAGTCGGCCAAGACGGCTTGAGAAGCAAAAGAACTCGATAAAAAAATTGGGTTTTACGGCGGGCATGTTAGTGCTTGGTATTTCCGCGTTTCCGCCGTTTGATTCACTGATTTCTCATATCTGGAAGGTGTCGCACGTCAACACTACGGTAACCACAGTTCTCGCGGCGCGGTTCGCGGATAAGAGGTTACCAGTAAAGCCCATGAAGCCTAGGAACCTTGTGTTTATTTACATGGAGTCGCTTGAGCGCACTTACTTCGTGAGTCAGCAGCAGCCGGATATGATGCCAGCCCTGTCACGCATCGAGGCTAAATCGCTTAATTTTACTAATCTACGCCAGATGCCGAACACTGGGTGGACCATGGGTGGGATGGTCTCGTCGCAGTGCGGTATCCCTTTATTCGGGAAGTACGATTTTGAGTTAAATGAGTTAGGCTCGGCTATGCCCCGGTTCATGCCAAGCGCGCATTGTCTGGGCGATATTCTAAGAACAAATGGCTATACCTTATCGTTTTATAATGCGGCTGACGTTAGGTTTGGTGGGAAAGGCCCCTTTTTGTCGCAACACGGCTATGACACGGTGATCGGTCGTGGCACGATTGATCAGAAAGTCAGCGAAGCAGATAAGGACGAAGGTTGGGGAATCCATGACGACATACTGTTTCCAATAGTGGAGAAACACTACGATGAAGCCGTAAAAGAATGGCAGCGTACAGGACAACCGTTTGTCATCTCCACGTTGACAGTCGATAATCATCCTAACTTTGACATGCTGTCAAAGTCTTGCCAAAAGTACGGTGCCGGCGTTGATCTTTACAACGCCGCTCATTGTTCGGATCAGACAATCTCTCGCTTTATTGAGCACATCCGCCAGTCCCCCGGTTCTGAGAATACTACTATCGTCGCAATGTCGGACCACCTAAACTTCACCCTTGAAGCCCTTAAGCGGTTTGGCCCGGAAACGAACCGACGCTTGACGCTGCTCATCAATCAGCCAGGCGGTGAGCATCGCGACATTGATACAATGGGAACCCACTTTGACATAGGTCCGACTGTGCTGGAGGCGCTTGGGTTTACCGGAAATACGAGAATTGGCATGGGACAGTCGCTGTTGAGCAACGCACAGGGCTTTCTACCTACGCATTTCGCGCCTGATGTTCTAGAGTCAGTCGTTAATTCAAAGCAAGTGAAAGACTATGTCGGATCGCGCTGGAACAGTTCCATTAAGCACGCAGAGCCGATCCTAGTACGTCCGAGAACAGTAACGCTGGGAGATCAAGTATTCACGGTCGCGCCGTTCGAGAAATTTGGTCTGATAAATTATTTCTTGATCAAATTCGATACTGACGGAAGTGTTGACGATATCAGCTCTTACCTGACCGAAAAAGCGTTCGCGCGCGCCATCTATTTATCCCGAAATCGCGTGGTCCTTGCGGTCGCACCGACAGCAGGACTTAACAAAGTGTTCAGAGGCTTCCACGCTAACAGTCCGCAAGGGGGGTATTTCCTTGGCAAACCTTCATCGGATGGAGTAGGCGCAGGAGTTGTCGATCAAGAGGCGAGTTTTTCCAAAGCTGACGTCAACGATGCACAAGCGCAGAGATCGGTTGAAAATTCACTGGCAATGTTTATCCGTTTGTTCCAACTGATGTTCTGAAGGACTAAGGTAAAACCCGAGCGAGCGAACAGGCCTCAGTGATAAGACTTTCTTTTATACTTCAGTGGAGTTTAAGGTATATTGAGTTTGAGCGGTCAAGGTGGCAGGTTCCGTTTGACGAAGGCGTGGTAAGTCGAAAGGTTCGGCGGCGCCGAATCGTGTTGTTAGAACATAAGGCTTGAGTTCGAACATTATGGCGAAGACGCTTAGCGCGTCGTCGTCAAACTGGAGTCTCGCGAATGCTTACGCAGACAGCTAGCCATTGGGGGCAGAACTATTTCTCGCAAAGCTTCAATAGGCAGGAATGGCAAGCGCATCCGCTCTCTATCGAACGACAGTTCGTTATTCAGAACAGACAAATGCGCGAAGTCTGGTTTGCGCAAAAGTATCTCGGTGGAAAGTCAGTAAAGCGTGCCATAGGAATCGGGGTAGGACGCGCTGAGACGGAAGTTGCCCTGCTCCAAAATGGTGCTGTTGACTTTTACGATCTTTTTGACGTGAGTCCGGTCGGCCTCAACTACGCCAAAGCGTGTGCCGAAAAACTCGGGTTGGGAGAAAGACTAACTTGTCACTGCATGCCAGTTGGTGAAGCCGTATTAGAGGACGGGGCTTACGATCTAGTGACGTTCGTCGCGTCGCTGCATCATATGCAGCCACTTGACGAGACACTTAAGACAGTACGCCGAGCATTAAAAGACGGCGGGCTCGTGTGGTGTGCAAATGAATACATTGGGCCGGACCGTTTTAATTACCCAAAAACTCACGCCGACATTGCAAGAGCGTTTTTTAGACAGCTTCCTCCCGCTCTCAAGAATCCCTGGCATTCGGAATTACCGCTTCCCAGTCCCGAAGAAGTCGCCGCAGTTGATCCCACGGAAGCGCCCTGCTCGTCGCAAATCGAGGCGACCGTGAAAGCTTTGTTCGGCAATCTGGAGATTACATCGTTGTACGGTGGTTTTGCCTTCATCACTTTCTGGGGGCTTAACCACGACGCGCTTTACGAGACGCCTGAGGGCGTGGAACTCGTGCGTCACATCCTGGGGATTGATCAGGCGCTATCCGACACGGGTGTGATACCCACTTATTTCGCGCATTTGGTTGCGCGGAAATCGGAGATCAATCAAGATTCCGTTGACAGACACAAAGTAGTTTCCGACCGCGAAGATATTCGCCCGGCGCGAAGAATCAAAAGAGTCATTCAGTCGGCAATGTCGGCGCTCGCTCGGCGAACCTAAGTCTAATGGCCGCTAAAAAAAATCTTGGGCTCGAAGGACTGCGAGGTATCGCAAGCTTGATCGTCGCGATCGGTCACTTCACCTTCGTGTTTTTTCCATATTTAGGCAGCGTTTTCATCCCTGTTCCAGGATCTGTCCCCACATTTAACTTCGAGAGGTGGGTTCAGTATCCGCCCTTCTCGATATTTTTTAGCGCTGAGGCGGCGGTTTGTGTATTTTTTGTTATGAGCGGATACGTACTAACTACCAAATTTCTCGCCACTGATAATGTTTCGGTACTACAGGCGGCCGCGTCAAAGCGTTATTTAAGGCTCGTTTTACCAAGCTGTGCGTCCGTCATATTTGCATGGGCATTGGCGACTTCGGGCGCGATTATCACGCGTGATTCTGCCACGATAGGCGTCGCTGGATGGGTGCCCGCTTGGTATGTCGGCCCATTTTCGTTCTTTGGTGCGTTATTCGACGGTTTGATCGGGGCGCCTCTCTTTGCTCACACCAGTCTCAACCCTCCATTGTGGACAATACAGGTCGAACTAATCGGTTCGATTTTTTTGTTCTCAATGCTTGCTGTCTTTGGTCGACGCTTACTTCCACTTACACTGTGGTCGATTTTTTTCGCGGCACTGCTCGGATTCATGAGTCCGAATATGCTGTTTTACGTCTCGTTTTTGGTTGGAGCAATGCTCAATTATGCGAGACCCTGGCTACTCAAGCGTCCGGCGTTATGCGCTGTTTTTGCTTTAACTGGATTAATCGGACTAGCGTACAGCCATAATTCGGTCTTCGCATTCTTGCGCGTTCTTCACTTGCCGAACTTGTCCCCCTACGGGCCAAATTTTGATCTGAACCAGCGCCTATTTTGGAACACTGCGGGTGCCATATTATTGGTTTCTGGTGTGATAGGTAGCGCGAGAGTTAATCAAGTATTTTCGGAAAGAATACCCGTTTATCTGGGAAAAATTTCTTTCTCGCTGTACGTTGTTCATGTGCCGATCTTAATGTCGGTGGGCTTGAGGACTGCTCGCTGGGCGCAAAGCCACGGCTGCTCATTTTTAACTTCGTCGATTTTCGCCTTTAGTGTTTACATGGCGACTGCGCTTGTTGTCGCAACCCTATTTCAGCGTTTTGTTGATCGCCCATCGATCGCTTTTGCGGACGCGGTTTCCAAACGTGGTTCATTCAAAGTAGCAGACAGCAATACGACTCGCGCTTCCACCGAGAATGTGCCTCAATGAGGCAGAATCACACGCGACGCTACAGAGCATTTGCGTGTAAATACACGTCGAGCAGATCTCGGCACAGTGGTCCCAGTAGCTCGTCGCACTATAATCCCACAGACACTATCTGTGGAACCATGCCATGACGGGCGGCCCAACGATAATGCACCACGTCATGACGCAGATGATCAGTGCGACGGTTACTGCCGCGCTTCCGCAATCTTTGGCGCGGCCGGACAGTTCGTTATAGTCGAGGGAGATTCGGTCGATCGCCGCCTCTACGCTCGAATTAATCAACTCAACCAGCAACACCAGCAAAACAGTTGCTGCGAGCAACGCCCGTTCGGGTGGGCTTACTTGGAGAAGGGCGGCGATTGGAAGCAATATTATTGCAACGTACACCTCTTGCCGGAACGAGCTCTCAAGCCGCCAAGCGGCTGCAATGCCGTCGCGAGAATGGCGCAGCGCGAATAGGCCACGTAGAGGACCCTGGCGCTTTGCGGGGACGGATTCGCGGCCTGAGGTGCTCGGAGGATTTCGCTTCATGAATAAGGGCTGTTGTCGTGGTAAGTGTGCAAGCATGCGATAGTGCAATATTATGAGGCCAATCTCTGCAGCTATTCGTGTCGTTGATGGTCATTCATAGTCTTCCTTGACCAGTTCCTTCGTCGAAAACAACACTGTTGACAACAAGCTCTACGAGAATCTCTCAGCGCGAACAGGATGCGAAGCGCAGCATCTCAGCCGGCGGCATCGGCCTTAGCTTCGGCCGCCCGACGTGGCCTCTCTATGAACGATACTTCGATTTTTTCTAGTGGAGCAAGGCAGTCGCTCAGCCAAAAACCGGCACGTCATGGGTGTTCTGGATCAGCCCAGAAACCTTGTGTAGTATCATCGCGGCCAAAGTGGGCAGCTCACGGAGGTGCCTTGGCGTTAATAACCCAGCCAGCGGACCAATGCAGAATTCCAACATGAGCAGCGATCTGCCTGCAACCCTTCAGTTGACTCATCCAAAAGACAACTTCGACGCCATTCGGTTAATTGCGGCATTGGTTGTTTTGTATGGTCACGCCTTTCCTCTGTCAGGTGTGCCGAGCCCTGCGCTCTTTGGGAACGAAGTCCAAACGCTTGCAGTGAAGGTTTTCTTCAGCATCAGTGGCTACCTTGTCATGGGAAGCTGGATGCGGGATCCGTCATGGGGCCACTATCTTTGGAAGAGATGCCTACGAATTTTCCCCGGATTGATAGTCTGTATCCTTTTGAGTGCCTTTGTGCTTGGTCCTGTTGTCACCAGGCTGCCAGTCTCGGAATATTTCAGGAATCCTTGGTTTGTTCGTTACCTCGGTAACATGGCACTCTATCCGTCGTACGCATTGCCCGGTGTGTTCGAGCATATTGCTTACCCGAATGCTGTCAACGGCTCGCTATGGAGTTTGCCCGTTGAATTCGCAATGTACCTGATTGCACCGCTAGTGGTACTTTGGGGCAGAGGGCAGAAAGTTCGTATTGTTATTGGTTCCTTCGTGCTGTGTGTTCTGGGCTTGTACTTGGTCCGCTTCGCTCCTCCGCAAAAGCCCATTGTCTTTTACGCGACGAGCATTGTTTCTGCACTGGATGCTGCTCCTTATTTTTTCCTTGGTGCCGCCTGGAAGATCGCGGCACCTAAAGAGGCATTCGACTTGCAAACGGCGTTGTTAGCTGTCTTGCTGCTGGCTACGATCCCGCAGAGCTCGATAGCGCACGAGATTGCACTGTACATAGTGTTGCCCTACGCGATCCTTTCTTTCTCGCTTGCCAAGCCAGCGGCATTCGGATGGATGGGACGGCTTGGGGACTTTTCGTACGGAGTGTATGTGTATGGCTTCGTTGTCCAACAAACCATATCGTTCGTGCTTCAAACTCAAGGCAAACCATTTCTAAACTTCGGACTGGCGCTTGTGCCGACACTTCTGCTCGCGGCGGCATCCTGGCATTTGGTCGAGAAGAGATTCCTCGCGCTGAAGCCTTTGCGACGACGCCCGGCGGTTAGCCGAAAAGTCTGACTGAAGTGAATCGCCGAGAATGAATGTAGCGCCTTCGTTCGATGTATTCTAAGTCCGCTAAGCTGCCGCTAACGAATTCCGACGGAAGCCGAACAGCCGTGAGAGTGAACCGCGCAGTGTGAGCCCCCGCTGAATAATTGTCGGGTCGTTGGCAACTCGGTCCCAGACCTCCAGTAGTCGAGATGGGAAATGACCGGGTCCAAGGGAGACTAAGACACGCTTCGTCGAACCTATGCGCCGCATAAACGGGTCGGTTATCCCAGAAGCAGAATGTCCCGATGCGAGACCGTCGGTTGAGCAAACGAAATTGGCACGAAGAATCTTAAGACCCAAATTCTTAGTGTATTGCAGCGTTGCCCAATTTCTCTGCATGCTGTGTCGGGATTCAGAAGGGAAGCCTTCCGCGATACCGAGGGTCGCCTCTTTAGGACGGACGGCGCTAAGCCAAAGGTCGTGCATCGAGATCGTTTTTATTTCCAGCCTCGTTTGCTTCTTATAGTAGTCAAGAGGTTTATCATCGATGCTGAGCGAAGAAAGTCGCGCATTGCATTTATACCGACTTGTGAGGCATCGTACATGAGACGTTTGGGCGTATTTGTTGCGGTACTGCTGCTTTTTATGGCTGTCTCGGCCAGTGAGAACTCCAATGCTTCGGGTCGACGGCCCGTACCTGGATTGTTCGTAGCTCACGCGCTTGGGGCAATCGACGGGGATGCTTATCTAAATTGCAAAGAGTGCTTTCTACATAGCTATGCAACCGGTTTTCGGTTATTTGAGATTGACTTGCTATCCACGCCAGACCATCGGGTAGTGGCAATGCACGACGGCCTTGAAAAGCGGTTCGGGCTCCCGATGAACTTCACTCATGCGCAATTCATGTCGAGGAAGTTAGACGGAAAATTTACGCCGGTTGACGGAGCGGAAATTGGGCGGCTGATGCAGCAAAAACGGGACTGGTATCTTGTGACCGATGTCAAAGATGGGAACGAATCCACGCTCCGCTTGCTGTGCACCGAGCTCGCTGCACAACACATCGACTGCAAAGATCGCGTGATTCCGCAACTCTATAACTTCTCTGAAATTGGCATCGAGCAAAAAATGAAGTTCAAGCGGTCGATCCTGACGCTCTACCGATTTGACAAACCGGCAAGTAAAGCCGAGGTCGTGGCTTTTGTAGCCCAACATCCCGAGATCTCGGCAGTGACCATGGCTTATCCGTACTGGGAGCAAGACTACACGGACCAGCTTCGGCGCGTGGGTGCACAGACGTTCGTTCATACCGTGAATGAGCCGAACGTGGTCGATCGCTTTTTGAATGCTGGAGTAGGCATCTATACCGACAGCTTCTATCAAAAGGGCTTGCGGCGCTAGCACAGCAGCGGGCGTCGGATCGAGCCCCGAGCGGACACTAAGGGTGGCTTCTCGCGTCTGGATAACTGCGGTGTAAAACGCGAGGCAACCTTGCGAATCTTTCAAGGCAGAGCGGTTGTCTGTTCGTTGATTGTCGCGACTCGCTCAAGGCGTCCGCGACATTGGCGAACGGTGATGTTGTCAGGCTGACGTCGAATCGACTGCCTTTGCAACCGAGCTTGAACCAGTCGCTAAGTCGGAACTTGTCGCGATCTTTTTCGTTTTAAACGACGATTGCGCCATATCTAATGTTCCCCGCCTCATCTCGGTGAAAATGATGACTGCCGTTGCCCTTTGAATCGCGGCCACAAATCTAGAATCCCTGTCACCAAGGACGCAGTTGAACTTCCACTCCGATAACGCAAGCTCGGCCGATTTGATAACCGCATCCGTCGTCGTCTACCGACCGCACCGCGAACTTCTCGAACGCACGCTGCGCACGCTCGATACCGCACTGCATCGCTTGTCCGTCACGAGTGGCACGTCCGCGCCCCTATACCTCATCAACAACGGAACCGACGAAGGCATCGACCTCGCCGACCTCATCCGCCACGTCGACCTGTCGACAACCATCATCGAAGGTCAAGGGAACGTCGGCTACGGTCGCGGCCACAACCTCGCGATCGAGCGCGCAACGAGCCGCTACCACCTGATACTGAACCCCGACATCGAGCTGGACCCCGAAGCGCTCGTACGCGCGCTCGCGTTCCTGGAAGCTCACCCGGAGGCGGGTCTCGTCTCTCCGATGATCATCGACGACACCGGCCATCAACAATTCCTTTGCCGCCGCTTCCCAACCGTCCTCGATCTTTTCGTGCGCGGCTTTCTCCCAGCACGCCTTCGCGCGCCCTTTGAAAAGCGCCTGGCCCGTTACGAAATGCGCGACGTCATCAACGACGAAAACATCCTTTGGGACCCGCCCATCGTCAGCGGCTGCTTCATGCTATTCCGCACCGAGGTTCTCAAAAAACTCGGCGGCTTCGACCCGCGCTATTTCCTCTATTTCGAAGACTACGACCTGAGCCTGCGTACCCACGAAATTGCCCGCGTGGCCTACGTGCCCTCGGTACGCGTGCTGCATCATGGCGGCGACGCGGCGCGCAAGGGCTTCAAACACATCAAGCTCTTCGTCACATCGGCGTGCAGGTTCTTCAACCGCTTCGGCTGGAAATGGCTATGAGCGAGCGCATCGGCGTGACCGGAGCAAACGGGTTCGTCGGGCGGGCCGTGTCGCGCTTGCTGCTCGATGCGGGCAAAGAGCCTGTAGGCATCGTGCGCGAGGGTGCAGCGGTCGAGCCGGGCGTCACGCCCGTGCACATCGGCTCGCTCGACGCAATCACGCCCGTAGCCTTCGAAGATTGCGCGTCGGTGATTCATCTGGCCGCGCGCGTCCACGTCATGAGCGACGCGGCCACCGACCCGCTCGCCGCCTTTCGCGCAATCAACGTCGATGGCACCCTCAGCGTCGCCGACGCGGCACATCGCGCAGGCGCGCGGCGCTTCATCTTCGTGAGCAGCATCAAGGCGCTCGCCGAACTGGACGATGGCCGTCCGCTCAAGGAAACCGATACGCCGCATCCACCCGATCCATACGGCGTCTCCAAGCTCGAAGCGGAGATCAGGCTGAAGGAGTTCGGCGCGCGCACCGGCCTGGAAATCGTGATCGCGCGTCCGCCGCTGGTCTATGGACCCGATGTGCGCGCCAATTTCTTGAGTCTGATGGGCGCGATCGCCAAGGGCATGCCGTTGCCCATCGGCGCGGTGGAAGCACGCAGAAGCCTTTGCTACGTGATGAATCTCGCCGATGCGCTCGTCACCTGCGCCACGCATCCGCGCGCCGCGAATCAGCTATTCCATGTCACGGATGGCGAAGATCCCGGTGTCGCGGACCTGGCCCGGCGTCTGGGGCATCATCTGCATAAGCCCGCGCGGCTGGTGTCCGTGCCGGTCGGCGCCTTGAAACTGGCAGGCAGACTCACCGGCAAATCCCCTCAAATCGCCCGCCTGACCGGCAGCCTCCAGATCGACTCGACTCACATCCGCGATGTGCTAGGCTGGCGCCCGCCGTACAAGCTCGACGAAGGCCTCGCCGCAACGGCGGACTGGTATCGCGCGTATCGTCTGCGGAAAACATAATTCCGAGCTAATTATGTCGAGTTAACGTCCGGTAACAACGGATAAGCCCCGGTAACACGCGCACCGCGTCGAAGAGGGCATGATTTGTCACAGTCGAAAGAAACTCACCTTGCAACTTCCGGGAAATGACCCAGCCGCTGTCACCCTTTGTCGTCAGTTCTCCATGGATTGCCGCCGCTTTAGTCGCGGCGGGATCGCTCGCAGCATGCGCCGCGATCCTCTCAGCCTTGCTTCGCACGGGCTTGGCCTGGCGCCTCGCCATCGATATTCCGAACGAACGTTCGCTTCATAGCCGTCCGACGCCGCGTGTCGGCGGATGGGGAATCGTTCCGGTTGCCGTCATCGCCATGCTGGTCGCCACGCCCACGCTGTGGCTTGCCGCGCTCTTGACCGTAGTGCTCGCGGCTGTATCGCAAATCGACGATCGTCGCGGCTTGCCCGCCCGCGTGCGCTTCGGCGCGCACGTGGCCGCCGTTGCGCTGCTCATCGCGCTGAATCCCGCGCCGGTGCCTTGGTGGGCGCTGGTTGCCGTCGGCTTCCTCATGGTCTGGCTCGTCAACCTCTACAACTTCATGGATGGCTCCGATGGCCTTGCAGGCGGCATGGCGCTATTCGGTTTCGGCGGTTACGCCGTCGCGGCGCTCTCCGGGCCCGTGCCGCAGATCGATTTAGGCGTCGCGAGCGCGGCGCTCGCCGGTGCCGCAGCGGGCTTCTTGCTATTCAATTTTCATCCAGCTAGGATTTTTCTGGGAGATTCGGGGTCGATTCCCTTAGGATTCTTGGCTGGAGCATTCGGATATTGGGGCTGGCTCAAGGGCACGTGGCCCGTTTGGTTTCCGGCGCTGGTGTTTTCGCCGTTCATCGGCGACGCGTCGGTGACGCTGCTCAAGCGTCTCGCGCGCGGAGAAAGGTTTTGGCAGGCTCACCGGGAGCATTACTATCAACGCATGGTTCAAGCCGGCGCCGGCCACGCGCGGACGGCGCTTGCGTGGTATTTGCTGATGCTCGCGGGCGTCGTGCTCGCCATCTCGGCGCTCGCGTGGTCTCCCGCGAGCCAGTGGCTGGCGGTCGCAGTATGGGTGGTCGTTGTCGTGGCGGCAGGCTCAGTCGTCGATGTTTGCTGGCGCCGTCATCAAGCGCTTCACTCCGGACAACCTAGAGGTACACGCGGATGATTCGATACAAAGCTCCTTGGCTTTCCGCCGGAGCCTTCGCGTTCGATCTGTGCGCGGTTGCCGCGACATGGCTCGTCGCCTACATGATCCGCTTCAACGGCGCCGTGCCGCCCGAGTTTCAGCACGGCGCATTCATGGCGCTCATCTGGGTGCTGCCTGTCTACGGCGTCATGTTCCGCGTCTTCGGCCTCTATCGCGGCATGTGGGTGTTCGCGAGTCTGCCCGATCTGATGCGCATCTCGAAGTCGGTCGCCGTCGGCGCGCTCGTCGTCATGATCGGCGCGGTCATGGCGCAACCAACGCCGGTCATTCCTCGCTCGGTGCTGATCGTCGAGCCGCTGTTGCTGTTTCTCGCAATGGGCGGCGCGCGCGCGCTCTATCGTGCGACCAAGGAGTTCTATCTCTATGGCGGGCTCGTCGGGCAGGGCAAGCCTGTGATCGTACTCGGCGCGGGCACTGCGGGCGCCATGCTGGCGCGTGAACTTGCGCGTTCGAGCGAATGGCGTCTGGTCGGCCTGCTCGATGACGATCGCTCGAAGCAAGGCCGCGAAGTGCTCGGCCACAAGGTGCTCGGAAGTTTCGGCGACTTGCAGCAGGTCGCGGAGCAATACAAGACCGATTACGCGATCATCGCGATTCCCTCGGCATCGGCGGAAGAGCAGCGTCGCGTCGCCACGCTGTGCGTGCGCGCGGGCGTGAAGGTCATGGTGCTGCCCGCGCTTAGTCAATTGACGCAAGGTGAGGGCGGTTTCCTGTCGCGCGTGCGGCAGATCGATCTCGAGGATTTGCTCGGCCGCGAGCCCGTCAAAATCGACATGCCGCACGTCGAACAGTTGCTGCACGGTCGTGTGGTGATGGTGACGGGCGCGGGCGGTTCCATCGGCTCGGAACTCTGCCGGCAGATTCTGCGTTTCTCGCCGGCGCAACTCGTCGCCTACGATCTAAGCGAATACGCGATGTATCGCCTGATCGAGGAGTTGCACGAGAAATTCACGGATTGCTCGGTGATTCCGGTCGTCGGCGACGCCAAGGATTCGCTGCTGCTCGATCAGACCATGGCGCGCTTTGCGCCGCATATCGTGTTTCATGCGGCCGCCTACAAGCACGTGCCGCTGATGGAAGAGCAGAACGCCTGGCAAGCCGTGCGCAATAACGTGCTCGGCACGCTGCGCGTCGCGCGCGCGGCGATTCGCCATGACGTGCGCCACTTCGTTTTGATTTCCACCGACAAGGCCGTCAACCCGACCAACGTGATGGGCGCCAGCAAGCGGCTTGCCGAGATGGCGTGTCAGGCCTTGCAGCAGGCCGCGCCGCACACGCAGTTCGAGACGGTGCGCTTCGGCAATGTGCTCGGCAGCGCGGGCAGCGTGATCCCCAAGTTCCAGCAGCAGATTGCGAAGGGCGGCCCGGTCACGGTGACGCATCCGGAAATCACGCGCTTCTTCATGACCATTCCCGAAGCCGCGCAACTCGTGTTGCAGGCATCGAGCATGGGACGTGGCGGCGAGATTTTCATTCTGGATATGGGTCAGCCCGTGAAGATCGTCGATCTGGCGCGCGATCTGATCCGGCTCTACGGTTACAGCGAAGAACAGATTCGCATCGTGTTCACCGGCTTGCGGCCGGGCGAGAAGCTTTACGAGGAACTACTCGCCGACGACGAAACCACCACGCGCACGCCGCATCCCAAACTGCGGATCGCGCAGGCGCGAGGTGTGCCCGAAAACTTCATCGACGAATTGTTGCCGTGGCTCATGCAGCATCGCGTGCTCGCGGATGACGAAGTACGGCGCGATCTGCGTCGCTGGGTGCCGGAGTATCAGACGGTGACCAACCCCACGCTGCAAAGCGTGCCGGTTGCGAAAGTGGCGAAAGTGGCCAACGAGCGCGGCACGTCGCTCTGACGGAGCCAACAGCGCATGACGACTTTCGACGAAGTCCATGCGCTGACCCATGCGGGTTCGTTGTTATCGAGGCACGGCGAGATCGTCGCGTCCTACGATCTCGAAGCCACCGGTAGCGATGCCTCCGGCTTCACTTCATTACACGACGCGCGGCGCGACATTCTCTGCGCCGTCTCCACTCCCTTCACGGCGAACTATGCAGCCGCGCGCCGCGTTCATCTCATCAACGCGTTCGGTGTGACGCTGGGCGATTCGATCATCGGCCTGTCCGCGCTCTTCGCGATCAAGCGTCGCTGGCCGCATCTCAAGTTTACGATTTATCGGCCGGCTCATGCTCCAGGCTACGTGAAGCGCTTGTATGAACTGGCCGCGCCGCTCGTAGGGGGCGATGTGATCGATCTGCCGGTGCCGCTCGCAAGCCTGCCCGCCGATGAACCGAAGATCGACCTCGGCAATCATCTCTTCTGGCCGAGCTTCGCCTCGATGCCGATGATCGATTTCTTCATCCGCGCGTTAGGCGTGGACCCGCTAAGCGTAGCGCCGGAAGACAAGCGCAATCGCTGGCTGCGTGATCTGGCCTTGCCCTTGCCCGCGCGTCACGCAGCCGACGCGGCGTATGTGCTGTTCTGTCCCAACGCGAGCACGCCAGTGCGCAGCGTGCCGCAGGCGGCGCGTGGGCGCATCGTCGCGCGTCTGTGGGACGAATTCGGCTTGCCCGTGTATGGCTTCGGCGCGATCGATCACCCGCACTATCGCGACATCGCGGCGCGTTCCAGGGATACGGCGGAATTCATCGCGTGGATCGGACACGCCTGTTATCTGGCGACGCCCGATACCGCCGCGCTGCATATCGCAGCGGGCTTCGACGTGCCGACGACGGCTTTCTTCACGACCATCGGCGCAGCGTTACGCTCGCGCGACTACGCCAACTGTCATGCAGTGGAGTTCGAACTGAGCGAGCTGCAAGGGATTCACGCGAGTGCCCGAGCGCAGGACCTTCGCGCGCTCGAACGTGTGTATGGCGCCTACGACTGGCGCACCATGCCGATCGTCACGACGGCGAGACCGTTTTGCCGCTCGCCTGAAACGCGGGCAAGCGTCCATAGAGCTCCGCCACCCAGTCGATGAATACGCGCACGCGCCGTGGCTGATGCCGGTTCGCCGCATACAGCACCGACACCACGCGCGCATACGACGGATACTCGTTCAGCACTTCCACGAGCGCGCCGCTTTTCACATAAGGGTCGAGCGTGTAGCTCGAACTCTGGATGAGTCCGAGGCCCGAGACGCCGCACGCAATGTACGAATCGCCGTCGTTCACCGCGATCTTGTGCTTCATCGCGATGGTGCGCGTTTCGTTATCGACGACGAATTCCCAGTTGCGCACGCGCCCCGACTTGTTGAGCACGTAGCCGACCGCGAGATGCTGTTCGAGATCGTCGAGCGTGCGCGGCGTGCCGTACTTCTCGAGATAGCCGGGCGATGCGCACGTGATCTGCGAATACGCGCCAATGCGCTTGGCCACGAGGCCGACATCGCCGACCGCGCCGACGCGCACCACGCAATCCACGGCTTCCTCGACGAGATCGACCGAGCGGTCCGTCAAAAGCAATTCGACGCCGATATCCGGATAGGCCGCGAAGAATTCCGGCAAGGCGGGAATGATGGTGCTCTTCGCCATGACCTGCGGCAGGCTGACCTTGACGTTGCCCTTGGGACTGAGCTTCGAATGCGAGAGCGACGCTTCCATGTCGTCGATCTCGCCCAGCACGCGCACGCAGCGATCGTAGTAAGCCTCGCCGTCTTCGGTGATGCTGATGCTGCGTGTGGTGCGATTGATGAGGCGTGCGCCGAGATGCGCTTCGAGCGCTTGCAGCGTGCGCGATACGCTCGCGGGCGGCAGGCGCAGCGCATCGGCGGCCTTGGAGAAGCTGCCCGCCTCGACGACGCGCGCAAAGACCTTCATGGCGAGAAAGCGATCCATACTCGTCTGCAATCACGGCCGCGCGCGCAAAGATGCAGGCATGCACGGCGGTCGAACTGTTGATCAAGCGGGGATCATACTTTGGAACCCGCCAGCCGCGCAGCAACCGTGGCCGGCGCGCACGATCACGACAGTCCGAGTCCGCGGCACAGCCACCACGAGTAGTGTTCGATCATCCGCTGGAACGGCGCGTGATGACCGTAAGCGATCGAAGAGACGGCGAGCAGCCCGAGGCCCGCCACGAGCGCGCGCGGCATCTTGCGCGGCACGGCAAACACATGGCGCAACAACAGGAAGGCGATGAGGCCGCCGAGCAGCCAGCCAGCCACGACTTCGGCGGGCGTGTGCGCGTCCTGCAGAATACGACTTGCGCCGATCAGCGCCGCGAGCACGAGTCCCGCTGCCGCGCCCAGCAGATACCACGCTCTTCCGAGCCCGCCCGCGAGCAAGCCTGCGGCGACCGTATAGATCGATGCCGCGAGCATGGTGTGCCCGCTGATCATACGAAATTCGATGGCCGGCACTTCGAGGCCGCAGCCTGCATAGAGAATCTTCGAAAGGCCGACCAAACCCATGCCGGCCGTCAGCAGCACGGCCCAGCGAATGGCGAGCCGCATGTCCACCGAGCGCAACCACAGTGCGCAAACGAGTGCGAGCGGCAAAAGGAGCGCCGCGTCGCCGAGATTGGAAAAAATCCAGAGTATTTTCGTTTCCATGCTTTTTTCGTTACCCCGTCCTGGCGCGCATCGGTCCATGCGCTGTTTAAGCTTATGCCGCCATAAAGTCTATGTCGTGTCGGCCGCTTGCTTGCGCCGTCCCGCCATGCGGTATTCCGTCGGCGAGATCGACAGCCGCTTGCGAAAGATCTTCGCGAGGCCGTCGCCACTGCCCGCGCCGCATCGGCGCGCAATCTTGTCCACCGGTAAGTCCGTTCCCGCAAGAAGCATGCAACTCGCGTCCAGTCGCGCGCGCAAGAGATATTCAGAAGGCGTGAGCCCGATTTGCGCCTTGAAGCGGCGCAGGAAGTTGCGTTCGCTCATGGCCGCGACGCGCGCCGCATCGGTGATCGAAATCGGCTTCACGTAGTTCTCGCGCATCCAGCGCGCGGCTGCGTCGATCTTCTGGCGCACGCCGCCGCTGTCGGTGTCTTCCAGCACGGTTGCAAGCTTGTGCCACGCGCCCGGCAGCGTGCGCTCCGACACTTCGCGCGCTACCGCCGCGCCGTGATCGCGCTTGACGATGGACAACGCCGCCGCGATCGGGCCTTTAGGATCGTCCAGCGTAAGCGTTTGTTCCGCGATGAAAAGTGCGTTCGACAACGCAGGCGACAAGGCCGAGGACAACGCGTCCTGCGCGGGTTCATCGCCGAAATCGAGCGAACGGTTCTGCAGCGTGAGATTGGCCGCCGCCAGAATGTGCGCGCCTTCGCCGATAGCCTTGATGAACGGGATCTTCGGTGCGATACGCCCAAGGCGTTTGCGCAACATGACGTCGTGCCGCGCGTGCCGCGCGCCTTCGCCGCCCGCGATGAAAAGGGCATCGCACTCGTTCATCCAGCGGTTTTCGAGGCTTTCGCTCCAGATGCGCATGGAACAGCTGCTCGCCACGCTCCCGCCTTCACTGGACACGAACATCAGCGAATAGTTCGGCGCCGCAGCGTTCGAGCCCGCATGAGCGGGCAGGCGAACCTGGTTGGCAAGCGAAAAGACTTCGGAAATAGAACTGACTTCGACGAGCGAGAAGTCCTCGAAGATCAGAATGCCGATTCGCTTCGCCATGCTGGGCACATCGGCGGGCGGCGCGTCGGTTTCGGGCGAGCGCACGACCTGCAGCCGGCCCATACCGTTGGCATATACCATCGACTTTCTCCTGTTCATCCCCTGTGTCGTAATCTCCCTGGTGGAGCGAAAAGCAGAGGGAAAACCAAGCTATATGCGTGGCACTATACGCGGCAGGCAGCAAACGCCGTCGCCATCGTCGGATAATGGCGAACTGTTGGCAGATGATTTCGATATTCGGACGATAAGCTGGCATCACTCATGTCGTCTGATGAAATCGGGCGATTGATTCCACTACATATCCCACAACAAGAGGCGGCCGCGAACGCTCCAAGACGCGTCGCAACGCCTCGTGCAACCGACAACCGAGGTGAGCCGATGCTCAAGGTACGCAAGGCGGTATTCCCAGTAGCCGGTCTCGGCACGCGCTTCCTGCCCGCAACGAAGGCGAGTCCGAAGGAAATGCTGCCCGTCGTGGACAAGCCGCTGATTCAGTACGCGGTCGAAGAAGCGATGGCCGCTGGCATCACGGAGATGATCTTCGTGACCGGGCGCAGCAAGCGCGCGATCGAAGACCACTTCGACAAGTCCTATGAAGTCGAAGCCGAACTCGAAGCGCGCGGCAAGGACAAGCTGCTCGAACTCGTGCGCGGCATCTTGCCGAGCCATGTCACCTGCATGTACGTGCGTCAGGCCGAAGCGCTCGGTCTCGGTCACGCCGTGTTGTGCGCGGAAAAGCTCGTCGGCGGCGAACCGTTCGCGGTCGTGCTCGCGGACGACCTGCTCGACGGCAAGCCGCCCGTGCTCTCGCAAATGGTCGATGTGTTCGACCACTATCATTCGTCGGTGATCGGCGTCGAGGAGATCGACCGCAAGGATTCGCGCTCGTATGGCGTGATCGAGGGCAAGCCCTGGGACGATGGTCTCTTCAAGCTCTCGCGCGTGGTCGAAAAGCCGGAACCGGCGCTCGCGCCTTCGAACTTCGGCGTGGTTGGCCGCTATGTGCTGATGCCGCGCGTGTTCGACTTCCTGCGTCAGCAGAAGCCGGGCGCAGGCGGCGAGATTCAACTGACGGACGCCATTGCCGCGTTGCTCGAACAGGAACAGGTGCTCGCGTATCGCTATCACGGCAAGCGTTTCGACTGCGGCAGCAAGCTCGGCTATCTGAAGGCGACGGTCGAATTCGCCCTGCGTCATCCGGAAGTGCGCGATGAGTTCGCCGCCTACCTGAACGCGCATTTCGGCAAGCTGGAAGCGGCGCAAGCAGAAGAAGTCCGCACCGATGTGGATGTCGACGACACGAGCGAAGACTCCACGGTCATCGCCTGAAGCATCATCTGTTTCGTTTCGATGAGAACGGCGCGCAGCGATGCGCGCCGTTTTTATTGCTGCACGGCTTAGCGGAAGTAAGCCTTCGTGTTCTCGTGCACGTCTTCGAGTGCGAGCAGTTCATCGGGCAGCAGCCATCGATAATCGCTGTGCTGATCGAAGCGGCCGATGGGCACCGTGCCGCTCAGGTTCATCGCGTAGGCAAGCACGATGTAGTGCGTGCCGAAGCCGGGCTCGCCGGCGAAGTTATCGTCGTAGCGATGCTCGAACACGCCATAAAAGCGCGACGACGAACGCTCGACGCTCGCCACGCCCAGTTCGTTACTGACGACGCGCTTGAACGCGGCATCGAGCGATTCGTCCTTGTCCACGCGCCCGCCCGGCACGAACCACGTGCCCTGTGCGGGTCGATTGCGGCGATGACCGACCAGAACCCGGCGGTTGCCGTCGGTCACGATCAGGTCGATCGAAATGAGCGGCGTGAGCCGGACCACCGTCATGAAATCGTCCACGTTCAGCATTGCTGCTCCATTGGTCTTTGCTTTTAATCGTTATGGATGCTGCTCGCGCGATATGCACGGCGCGCGTTCAGTGTAGCGCGCGAATTCTCGCGACAGGCATGCACGACACTGGCGAAAAGCGCCGAAAGATCGTCCACGTGTGCCACGCGTTTTTCCGCTCGCCAAGGGCTCATCGACCCGTGTATCCGGCGGGCTTCGTGACGTTGGCGCGCATGGCATCGGCGTTATCGGAGACGACGTATATGGGCGCCTCGGTCAGCACGAGCGGCAGGCGTCCGTCGCTGTACTTCATGGCCGATGCATTGCCCATCATGTCGAATACCGTCACAGTGCCGGACTTCGCGGGCGCATCGACGATGAGGCTGTAGTTCGCTCCATGCGACGCATCGAAGCCCTTCGGTCCCGGCCATACCGCATTGCTATGGGTCCAGAGCGCGGTGACCACCTTGCCGCCGTTCAGCCGCTGGAACGCGTAGGCATAGACGCCTTTGGGCGTGCCGTTCACATAGCCGAGCGTGGTCGTGCCGTCGATCAGACGCGTCATGGCGGCCACGGCCATCGCGGCGGGCTTCGGGCTTATCTGCGTCTGCCCGTAGCCGCCTTGCGCATTCACGAGATCGAAGAACACGCCATAGCCCACCTCGGGCGGATCGGCGGAATAGAACACGAAGCTCACGTCCGCGCCTTCGCCAAGCAATATCAGATGCGCGCGCGCCGTCACCGCGCCTTGTGCATAGAGCACGTTCCAGTTCGGCGTCGCCGGGCCGTACTTCGTGTTCAGGTCGTAGCTGATACCTGTCTCGGTGACGAAGAGCTTTGCGCCCGGCTTCACGACTTCGGTCATCGTGCGGCGCAGCTCGCGCATCGCGGCGGGCATCGCTTTCGATGCGGTGGAGGCGTCGGCATCGAAACGTTCCGGCGGGTGCGACGGCGACGTGCCCACGTCGTAATAACCATGCGCGCTCACGCCATCCAGATACTTGCCGATGCCAAGCGGCGCCAGACGCTTGAGCCACGTCGTGTTTGAAGCCAGATTCGACAGCGTCAGGCCCATTACGACGGCGTTGGGGTCGCCCGCGTGAATGGCCTCGGCGGTGGCCTTGTACATCGCGACGAGATTGGCGTCCGTGTCGCGCCAGGGCAGACCGCCTTCGTAGTCCGGTTCCCAAGTGACCTGGTAGTAGTTGTGCGCTTGCTGCGGGAACCAGCGCTTTCTCACCGCATTCGATTCCACGCCGACACGTTTCATGTAGGCGCTGTATGCATCGAGCGAGGAAGGCGCGTAGCTGTGCGTGCGCTCGTGCGTGGGGCTCGCCCATGCGGGAATGCCATCGAGCTGGATGAGGCGCAGCAGATCGCCCGGCTTGAAGTAGGGCGCGAGGTTGTCCGCTGCCGCGTTGAAGGTGTTCGGGCCTTTTTCCTCGGTCATGTACCAGTTGCGGTTGTCGTTGACCCAGGTGAGACCTAGCTCGGGATAGAGCGGACGATAACCGTCGCCGGAACAGCAGCTTTGACCCGGCTTGAGATACGCCGCGCCTTGTCCGCCGAAGCGATGCTGATCCGGATGCTCGAACGCCACGGGCGGCAGCGCCGGAGCCACCACCGGCAGCACACCGAACGTGGCGATGCCGGTGGGCCGTGTGCCGCGCGTTGGCAACGCGCTCTTACCCGACTTGAGCGATGCGCTCACCGCGAAGTAACCCGCCGCCTCCGACGTGCAGACGATCGTATAAGTCGCGGGGCGCGCATCGACGGCAAACTGGCCGCTCGCCTTGACCGTGTTCCATGCGTCGCGGATCTGCCATGTGACGGTATCGGCGCCCTTGGCGCGCGTGGTGATGGCCACGCGCACCGGCCTCTCCAGCGCGAACATGCGCGTGCCGTCGCTGCCAGGCGTGTCCGCTTCGAGCATGTCGCCGCTCACTGACGCCGATACGGGCGGTGTCGGCGCGCTGCAGCGAAGCGGCGGGGTATCGGCGGGAGCGGTTTGTTGTTCGGCCGCGGCGGACTGCGCGCGGGGCGCTGCCGTCTTGGTCGTGCTCGCATACCAGCAATGTTTTTCGACGCCGGGAGCGGGGTCGTCGAAGGCGCTGTTGTCGCAGCGTGCGCTGCCCGTGAAGGTCTTGATCGCGTGCTGCGCGGGCGTGCCGTACAACACGCGCGTGGCGCCTTCGAATGTGCAGACGCCGTATTCGGCGGCGCAGGGAATCCACGCGGCGCCGTCGATGATCACCGCGCTGGCGGCAGGCGCCGCTTCCTCGGACGCGGCGTCGTCGCAGCCGGTCATCGACGCAAGGAAGGCGAGCGCAAACGCGAGGCAGCCAACGCGAAGGGCGGTGAAGCGGGGTGCGAGTAATCCGTTCATCGTTCGCGTGACCTTGGCCGTATGGGAGATATGAGGAGCAAGCCGTGACGCCAAGCGCCGCCGATGCTACGAAACTGAAACGTTTCTCGCGCGCGCGTGGTGCCGCTCAGAAGCGATGATGCCGTCCACTTCTTACTCCACTGCGTGCGCGCGCGCACGTGCAAGCCCGCTTCGTCCGATGAATACAGGCCACCGGCGTGCGATAGCAGCTTCATCGTGTCGAAAAGACCGATCTTCGAGAACGACCGCGCGCTTATCAGGAGTGAAACACCCAAGGCGTTCCAAATCGTAACGAAGGTCCCGGCGGGCGCGGAAAAGTTGACCACCGGCGCGGGACCCGGTGCGAAGAATTCGCTGATCAGTCAAATACGCGATTACGCCCATTAATTGTGAATCAGGCATTGCAGATTACAGATTCTTTCAATCGGTCATTCAAAAAAGAGGCTCAGAACAGAAACCGCCGCAAATGACTAATCATTGGCGGATAAGCACGCTGCGCACGTCTAACGTGCACGGTGGTTTGCGGCGAAACGCGGCCTTGCAATGCAGCAGGATAGGTCTTAGGAAATCTTTCAAAAGTTAATTAAATTCGGCTTTTGATTCCCACGTCCAAAGCGCTTTTGATAATCCGGATTGGCGCGCTCATATAATCCAGGAAATATTATTAGCGTTCCAAAACTTATCTAATTCGAGACAGCTAATTAATCAATTGGAGAATAGGCGCCGGATCGAGGATTAACCAAAAATTTCCGATTCCGATGAAACGTCTGAACAGTCGCCAAGCATGCGATGTTGCACGGATGAATCAGTTTCGACGCTTCCCCGACGAGGGCGCAATCGTCTGTGAGCCGCACAGGGCCGTGCGCTAGGGCTTGGCGGGAGTTTCTAAAGCGGTTTCTGCGATACGCGAATTCTTTTCAAGCCGGCGCTTTGCATAAAGTTTGTATGATGAATCGCGGTATTTGTTTCGTCAGTCTTTGGACGATTGCGCTAAAAGAATTTGGGGATAGATATCAATGTGCGGTCACCCTCACAACCGAACAGATTTTGTGGTTTAAGAGCGAAAATCCGCACCACAAAAAACTTTGTCTGCTTATTATTCACACCAACGGATCGATTCCGCCAACCTCTCGTTCCCATCGGTCACGACAACCCGGCGCAGTTCGGGAAAGTCCTTGATGCAATGCAATGGCCGAGAACGCAAGCCGTACTCCTGGAACAAAAAAGCAGCAGAGGATGACCATGCCTTACGCCACTCTCGAACCCGCAGTGATGGGTTGGATGCCGCCCGCGACGAGACCGTCTCAGACCGAGGTGAAACGCATCGCGATTTTGCTGTTCGACGGATTTTCGCTCCTCGGCGCGGGAATCGTCGCGGAAGTTTTTCACATGGCGAACGAACTGTCGTCGGTGAAAGCGAAGGCCGACTGCAAGTACGACGTGCGCTTTCTCTCGGTGGAGGGCGGCAACGTCGCGTGCTCGTCGTCGGTGCGCGTCTGGACCGACGGTCTCGATGCTCGTCACTACGGCGGTTTCGATGCGCTCTTCGTGGCCGGCGGTCGCGGCGCGGATGAAGCGGCCCGCGACGACCGCATCATCGAATGGGTGCGCCGCGTGAATTCGAAGACCACTGTCGTCAAGGCGATCTCCGAAGGCCGCAAGGTGCTGGAAGCCGCGGGTATCGGCAGCGTGCATCCGGGCCTCAACGACCCGCAGGCGCGCTACGGCAACAGCATGATCCACCTCGTGCGCGACGAACCGTCCGCCGATGGCGGCGATCGCTACGAATCGATGAAGGGCGCGCTCCTGCTCGTCAAGCGCGACCTTGGGCTGGACATCTCGCGCAACGTGGCCGAACGCCTGATGCCGGGGTCCGCCGCCAAGCTCGTGTCCATCCTGGGCGACAGCGGCGCGGCATCCGCGGGCGACAAGATTCGCGCGGCGGCGCGCTGGCTCCAGGACAACTGCGAGCGGCCGATCTCCGTCGTCGATGCGGCTCAGGTCGCCGCGATGAGCGAGCGCAACTTTCTGCGCCGCTTCAAGATCGAGATGGGCATCACGCCGTCCGATTATCTGTTGCAGGCACGCCTCGCCGTGACCTGCGCGCTGCTCACCGACTCGGAACTGCCGGTGGACAAGATCGCGCGCAGAAGCGGCATGGGCAACGGCGACCGGCTCGCCAAGATTTTTCGCAAGCGCCTTCTGATCTCTCCGACCGAATATCGGATGCAGAGCCGGCGCGAAGCTAACGGTTGATCCACTCGGACTGGACGCCGGTTCGACAGACCCCGCCTTCTGTGGGGTAGCGGACAAGGATGGCGTTTAGCGTCGAACATTTGGCCGGACCAGATTGGTCCGGGACTCAATCATTCTCGGGCGGCAGATGCTGCGCGTTCGAACTTGCAGGCAGGAGTCCTGATATGAGCAATGATGCACGCACGGAAAGCGAAGTGACGGTGAACGCAGCGAACGCAGAAGCGTCTTCGGCCACGACGGCCGAGGCATGCCGGCGCCTGGTGCCCGTCATTCTCGCCGGCGGCTCGGGCACGCGCCTGTGGCCGATGTCCCGCGAGCAATTCCCGAAGCAACTGATCGGCATCGTTGGCCGCGATTCGCTTTTGCAAGCCACGGTCGGACGCCTCAAGGGCTTCTCCGGCAACTTCAAGGTCGAAGCCGATCCGATCATCGTGTGCGGTGAAGAGCATCGCTTCACGACGGAAGAGCAGACCCGCGAAAGCGGCGTGAACGCACGCATCATCGTCGAACCGGCACGCCGCGACACGGCGCCCGCGCTCACGCTCGCCGCGCTGCAAGCCGTGAAGGGCGGTCACGACGCGATCATGGTGGCGATGCCCGCCGATCACTCCATCGCCGACTTGCCGGCGCTGCATCGCGCAATCGCGATTGCCGCCGAACACGCTGAGCGCGGCGTGATCGCCACGCTCGGTATTCCGCCGACGCGCCCGGATACGGGCTTCGGTTATATCCGTATCGGTCAGGCGCTCGAAGACGGCGCGCATCAGATCGACCGCTTCGTCGAAAAGCCCGCCGCCGAACTCGCCGCGCAATACGTCGCCGCGGGCACGTACTGGTGGAACAGCGGCATCTTCGTCGTGCGCGCCAGTGTCTGGCTCGCCGCGCTCGAGAAGCTCAACATCGACATGCACTCGGCCTGCTGCGCCGCGATTTCGGAAGGCAAGGACGACGGCAAGTTCATCCGTCCGCAGGCCGCGCAATTCGGCCGCGCGCCGTCCGATTCGATCGACTACGCAGTCATGGAACACATCGGGACGCCGAGCGCGCCGTGCGAAGGCGTGGTGGTGCCGCTCGTCGCGGGCTGGTCGGACCTCGGTTCGTGGGACGCCGTGTGGGACGCGATGGACAAGGACGACTCGGGCAACGTGGCAAGCGGCCGCGTGGTGTTCGAAGGCGCGACCTCGAGCTATGCGCGCTCCGAGGGCGGCCGTCTCGTGGCCTGCGTCGGCACGACCAACATCATCGTCGTGGAAACGGATGACGCCGTGCTCGTGGCCGACCGTTCCCGCGTGCAGGACATCAAGGGTCTCGTCGCGCGTATCCGCGAGCAGCATGCGCCGGAAGCCGACACTCACCGCAAGGTGCGCCGTCCGTGGGGCTTCTACGACTCCATCGAACATGGTGAGCGGTTCCAGGTGAAGCGCATCGTCGTGACGCCGGGCGCGCAGCTCTCGTTGCAGATGCATCACCATCGCGCGGAGCACTGGATCGTCGTGAGCGGCACGGCGCTCGTCACGCGTGGCGAAGAGCAGTTCCTGCTCTCGGAAAACGAATCGACCTTCATTCCGCTCGGCGTGCGTCACCGTCTGGAAAACCCGGGCAAGGTACCGCTCGAAATGATCGAAGTGCAGTCCGGCAGTTATCTCGGCGAAGACGACATCGTGCGCTTCGACGATACGTATGGCCGCAGCTGATCGACGGCGCATACGAACAAGGCAGTCTTCTTTGCAGCGGTAACCAACGACATAAAGACCGTTACGCGAAGGGAGGACATAAGAGGCAGGTGGTGTCAGGCAACAAGCGATTGCGTTCGGGGGAATGACATGCGCGATTTACAAGGATTGCTGGCGCGTCTTTTTGACGTGGCCATGATCGTCGGCGGCGCCGCTGTGGCGTCGCAGATCCGGTTCGAGTACATAGAGGCACACGCCTATTCGGTGGCGTTCGTCGCCTTTGCGGCGGCTTTCTCGCTCGCGCTGTTTCCCGGCTTTGGCGTCTACGAATCGTGGCGCGGCCGTAGCAAGCTCATGCTCGCGTGCCAGGTTTCACTGGGCTGGCTCATCGTGCAGGGCTGCGCACTTGCGCTGATGTTCTCGCTGCATCGCCTCGACTACGTCTCGCGCCTCTGGTTCGCCTACTGGACCGCGATGTCCGGCGCGCTTCTGATCGCCGGCCGTCTGCTCACCCATGCGGTCCTCGCCAATGTACGCAACGCCGGTCTCAACCTGCACCAGGTGGCGATCGTCGGTTGCGGCAAGCATTGCGATTCCATCGTCAGAAAGATCGACCGCACGACCGACGCCGGCTTTCGCGCCAGCGCCGCGTTCAACGCAACGCCCGGTCAGGGCCGTCTCAACACGCGCGTTCCGGTGTACGAAGACTTCGACGCGTTCGTCGACTACGTGCGTACCCAGAACGTGCATGAAGTCTGGCTCGCCTTGCCGCTCTCGGAAGAACGCACCATCCTTCGTTTCGTGAACGAGTTCCGCAACGACCTCGTCAACGTGCGTTTCATTCCCGACGTGCGCAGCCTCGCGCTCTTCGAAAGCGGTGTGACGGATCTGCTCGGCGAACCCGCCATCAATCTCGTCGCGTCGCCGTTGTCGCCCAGCGCGCTTCTGCAGAAAGAACTCTTCGACCGCGCCTTCGCGCTTGCCGCGATCATCGCCGTCGCTCCCTTGCTGATTGCCTGCGCCATCGCCGTGAAGCTGTCTTCGCGCGGTCCGGTGCTCTTCACGCAACGCCGTAAAGGCGCGGATGGCCGCGTCTTCAACATCTACAAGTTCCGTTCGATGCGCATGCACACGGAACAGGCCGGAGTGCTTCGTCAGGCCACGCGCAATGATCCGCGCGTGACTCGTGTCGGAGCGTTCCTGCGCCGTACCAGCCTCGATGAGCTGCCGCAGTTCTTCAACGTTCTGCGCGGCGACATGTCGGTCGTGGGCCCGCGTCCGCACGCACTCGAACATGACGACCTTTATCAAAAGGTCGTGTCGGGGTACATCCATCGTTACCGGATCAAGCCGGGCATCACCGGCTGGGCTCAGGTCAACGGCTTTCGCGGGGAAACCGACCGCATCGAAAAAATGGAAGGACGCGTCGCTCATGACTTGTACTACCTCGGTAATTGGTCGTTCGGACTCGATATGAGAATCATCGCCGCTACGATCTTCAAGGGACTACGCCACACCAACGCTTACTGATGCAGGGGACGACCTACATGCACAACCAACAACAACCAGGCAGCATCTCCATGGCCGCCAATATCCAAATGTCGAAGTCGTCGGGCTTCCGGCTCAGCAGCCTTGCGGCGGCAGCCACGCTTTGCGTCGTGATGGCAGGCTGCGGTCTCGCACCGGGTATGAAGATGGAGAAGCCCGCGGCTCTCGTCGAGACTTCGACGGACCAGGGCGACCCGGCAACCACGGTCAACATTCCGATCACGCCGATCGATCTCTCGCTCGTGCGCAAGTTGAAGGCCGCGCAACCGTCGGCCACCGACGATCCGAATGCGAGCCTCTACGGCAAGGCGACGCCGTACAAGCTCGGCGTGGGCGACGTGCTGCAGATCACGGTATGGGATCACCCGGAACTCGTGGCCGCGCTCGGCCAGCCGGCCCAGCAGACGCGTATCGCGGATGCCGCTCCCGGCTTTATCGTCGATGCCGACGGCAACTTGCAGTTCCCGTACGTGAACCGCACGCTGCACGTCGCGGGCAAGACGGAATCGCAAGTGCAGCGCGAGCTGTACTCGGAGTTGTCGAAGGTTTTCGTGAAGCCGCAGGTGACGGTGCGCGTGGCTTCGTTCCGCGCTTCGCAGGTGTATATCGACGGCGACGTGCGTACGCCCGGCTCGCAACAGATCAACGACATTCCGATGACGTTGACCGAGGCGATCGGACGCGCGGGCGGTTTCGCGACGACGGCGGACCAGAGCCGCGTCACGCTGATCCGCGATGGCGTCACGTATCACATCAACATGGCCAGCATGACCTCGAAGGGCCGCAGCCCGTCCGACATCATGCTCAAGCCGGGCGATGCGCTGCGTATCGATTCGCGCGACGAGAACGGCGTCTACGTGATGGGCGAAGTGACCAAGCCCGCCACCGTGATCCCGATGCGCAACGGCAAGCTGACCTTGTCCGACGCGATCTCGCAAGCCGGCAGCTTCAACGCCGAGACTTCGGATCCGAAGGAGCTGTACGTGATTCGCAATGGCCAGACCGATACGCCTGAAGTCTACAAGCTGGACGCGCGTTCGCCTGTGTCCATGCTGCTTGCGAACAGTTTCGAATTGCAACCGAAGGATGTCGTCTACGTGGATAACAACGGACTCGTCCGTTTCAGCCGCGTGCTTAACCTGTTGCTGCCGGCGATCAATGCAGGCCTGACCGCGGCCGTGATTACAAAGTAAGCGTCAAGACCGGTGCGCAGGGGCGCGCCGGTCCACCTTGTGCGACTTAAAGAAAGAGCGAGCGAGACCATGGCCATGAACTTTGATACACGATACTCGGACGTCTCGACCGGCGACGAGTTGCGATTATCCGACTACCTGGCCGCTGTACTGGGCAACTGGAAGCTCGTGATGACCGTGATGCTCGCGGTGGTCGCACTGGGTGCCGCGTACGCTTTCATCGCGCCGCCGACCTACAAGGCCGACGCGCTGATCCAGGTGGAAGAGTCGAATAACGCGGGCAATGCTCAAGCGAACCCCAACGCATTGCAGGCCGTCTCGCAGATGTTCGACGCGAAGTCGACCACGGCCGCGCAGATCGAACTGCTGCGCTCGCGCCTTGTCGTCGACGACACGGTGCGCCGTCTGCACCTCGACATCAGCGCGCTTCCGCACACCATGCCCTTCGTAGGCGGTGTGGTTGGCAGCGTGTTCAACATGTTCAACATGTTCAACATGCCCATTCCCTCGGGCTACCTCTCACGCTTTGCGTGGGGCAATGAACAGATCGACGTGCCGCTCTTCGACACGCCGAAGGAACTCTACGAAAAGAAGTTCACGCTGGTCGCCGGAGAAAACGGCACCTACGTGCTGAACGACCCGGACGGCGTTTCCATTCTCACCGGCAAGGTCGGCCAGGAAGCCGCGGGCGTGACCGCGTTCGGTCCGGTCAAGCTCAAGGTGGACAAGCTCGAAAGCCCGGCAGGCGTGCAGTTCGAACTGCAACGCTTCTCGACGCTCACGACCATCGACAATCTGCAGAAGCGTCTGACGGTGGCGGAAACGGCGCTGCAATCGGGCATCATCGGTTTGAGCCTCGAAGGCGGCAACCCGAAGGAAATCGCGCAGATCGTCAACAACATCGCTAATCGCTACGTCGCGCAGGACGCCAACAAGCGTTCCGCCGAAGCCGAGAACACGCTGTCGTTCCTCGATCAGCAGTTGCCCATTCTGAAGAAGCAACTGGACGAAGCCGAGCAGAAGTACAACACGTTCCGCAACAAGCAAGGCACGGTCGACCTTTCCGAGGAAAGCCGCCTGCTGCTGCAACAGATCGTCGATAACAAGACCAAGCTCACGGACCTGCAACAGCAACGCGCCGAACTGTCGCTGCGCTTTACGGCCAACCATCCGTCGGTGCAGGCGCTCGATGCGCAGATCGCTTCGCTCACCGGCGCGCAAACGCGTCTCGGCAAGAACGTCTCGACGCTGCCGGATACCGAGCAGACCGCGCTGCGTTATCTGCGTGACGTGCGTGTCAACACCGAGCTCTACACGAACCTCCTGAACAGTGCGCAGCAACTGCGCATTGCGAAGGCCGGGCAGATTGGCAACGTGCGCGTGGTCGACTATGCGCAAGCGCCGGATGATCCTGTCCGTCCGAAGCGCGTGATCGTGATCCTGATCGCAGCCGGTATCGGCCTCGTGCTCGGCATTCTGATCGCCTTCGTGCGCAAGTCCCTGTACGGCGGTGTCGAACGTCCGGAAGAGATCGAAAAGCAACTCGGCGTGCGTGTGTTCGCCATCGTGCCGCGCAGCACCCAGCAACTGCGTCTGCAACGCAAGGTGGGCATGCGCCGCGAAGGACTGCACGTGCTTGCCGCGCAAGCGCCGGAAGATGCCGCTGTCGAAGGCATTCGCGGCCTGCGCACGTCGCTCAACCTGCAACTGGCCGATGCGCGCAACAACGTGGTGATGCTCACCGGTTCGCGTCCTGAAGCGGGCAAGTCGTTCCTCTCGGTGAATCTGGCGACGCTGGTTGCATCGACGAGAAAGCGCGTGCTTCTGATCGACGGCGACATGCGCCGTGGCGACATTCACTCGCATTTCGGCGTGCGTCATTCGCCGGGTCTGTCGGATGTGCTGATGGGCGCGGACGTGACGAGCGCGATTCTGCACGATGTCCTGCCGGGCGTGGACCTGATCACCAAGGGCTCGCTGCCTTCGCATCCGTCGGAACTGCTGGCAAGCGATCGCCTGGGCGAAGTGCTCGAGCATTTGAAGCAACTGTATGACCTCGTGATCGTCGATACCCCGCCGGTGCTGGCGGTGACCGACGCAACGGTGATCGGCAAGCATGCGGGCACGAGTCTTCTCGTCGTGCGGCATGGCAAGAATCAGGTGCAGGAAATCGGGGAAACGATGAAGCGCCTGCATCACGGCGGCGTGAACATGAAGGGCGTACTGCTCACGGATGTACCGCAATCGAAGATGTTGATGGGCAGCACCTACGCTGGCTATTACGGCTACGAAAGCATCGCAGAATAAAAACCGGACGCCGCCTGTAAGAACAATGACCGGCGCGCACCATGTGCATGGGCGCGCCAACACTCAGACCGCATACGAGAGGTTAAGCATGGACCGCAAAGTCGCTTTGATCACGGGCATCACGGGGCAAGACGGGTCGTACCTGGCCGAATTGCTGCTCGAAAAAGGCTATGAGGTGCACGGCATCAAGCGCCGTAGTTCGCTCTTCAACACTGACCGCATCGATCACCTGTATCGTGATCCGCACGATCCGGACCAGCGTCTGTTTCTGCATCACGGCGACCTTACGGATTCGACGAGCCTCGTGCGTATCATCCAGCGCGTGATGCCCGACGAAATCTATAACCTCGCGGCACAAAGCCACGTCGCAGTGTCGTTCGAGGAACCGGAATACACGGCCAACGCCGACGGTCTCGGGGCGCTGCGTATTCTCGAAGCGATCCGCATTCTCGGCCTCGAAAAGAAGACGCGTTTCTATCAGGCATCGACCTCCGAACTCTATGGTCTCGTGCAGGAAATTCCCCAGCGCGAAACCACGCCGTTCTATCCGCGCAGCCCCTATGCGGTCGCGAAGCTCTACGCCTACTGGATTACGGTGAACTACCGCGAAGCGTATGGCATGTATGCATGCAACGGCATTCTGTTCAACCACGAATCGCCGGTGCGCGGCGAGACTTTCGTCACGCGCAAGATCACGCGCGCCATCGCGCGTATCGCGGTCGGCATGCAGGACGATCTGTACCTCGGCAACATGTCCGCGCTGCGCGACTGGGGCCATGCGCGCGACTACGTCGAGATGCAATGGATGATGCTGCAGCAAGAGCAGCCGGAAGACTTCGTGATTGCAACGGGCGTGCAATACAGCGTGCGTGAATTCGTGCAACAGGCAGCGGCCGAACTCGGCGTACACGTGCGCTTCGAAGGCGAGGGCGTGGATGAAGTGGGTATCGTCGATCGAGTGGAGGGCCGCGAGACGAAACTGAAGCCGGGTCAGGTGATCGTGCGTGTCGATCCGCGCTACTTCCGTCCGACCGAAGTGGAAACGCTGCTCGGCGATCCGTCGAAGGCGCATGCCAAGCTCGGCTGGCGTCCGCAGACCACCTTCCAGACGCTCGTAAAGGAGATGGTGCGCGCGGACTATCAGATTGCCCGACGCGACGCACTCGTCACGCTCGCCGGTTTCAAGGCCCTGGAACATCACGAGTAAAGCGCATGGACAAGCACGCACGCATTTTCGTAGCGGGACATCGCGGCATGGTGGGCTCGGCGCTGGTGCGCCGGCTCAACAAGGCCGGCTACCGCAACATCGTGACGCGCACGAAGGCGCATCTCGATCTCACCGACCAGGGCGCGGTGAACCTGTTCTTCGAGGAAGAGCATATCGACGTGGTGTTTCTCGCGGCGGCGCGCGTAGGGGGCATCCTCGCGAATTCGACGATGCCCGCCTCGTTCATCTACGAGAACCTAGCGATCCAGACCAACGTGATCCACGCGGCCTGCCGCTGGAACGTGAGCAAGCTCGTGTTCTTCGGTTCGTCGTGCATCTACCCGAAGGCCTGCCCGCAGCCGATCAAGGAAGAATATCTCCTGCAATCGGCGCTTGAGCCGACCAACGAAGCCTATGCGATTGCGAAGATCGCGGGCCTCAAGATGTGCGAGGCGTACAACCGTCAGTACGGCACGAAGTTCGTCTCGGTCATGCCGACGAATCTCTACGGCCCGAACGACAACTACGATCTGAAGAGCAGTCACGTGCTGCCCGCGCTGATTCGCAAGGCACACGAAGCGAAGCAACGAGGGGACGCGACATTGCCGGTCTGGGGATCGGGCACGCCGCGTCGCGAGTTCCTGCATGTCGACGATCTCGCCGATGCCGCGACCTTCCTCATGGAAAGCGACATCAGCGAAGGCGTATTCAACGTCGGGACAGGTGAAGACCTGACCATCCGCGAACTCGCGCATACGATTTGTCGAGTGGTCGGCTTCGACGGTCAACTCGAGTTCGATGCCAGCAAGCCGGACGGCACGCCGCGCAAGCTGCTCGATGTTTCAAAGCTCGAAGGCATGGGATGGAAGGCGTCGATCGCACTGGAAGAAGGCATCCGCGCGACGTACGGGGACTTCCTCTCGCGTGACGAATCGATGCAAACGCCGGTCGCCGCATAGCCAGCCGCGAACATATCGAATCCTTTCCAAAGGACGCAAAAGAAATGTCAGCATCAGTGACCATTTTTCATAACGTCGTGTGGTCGCGGCATAAAGGCGAAGTTTTGTCCGCGTTGCATAACATCTCGGGGTCCGGCTCTATTCGTTATTCGATGGTGCAGATCGCGGATACGGAGCACGATCGCATCGGCTTTTCCGATGTCGACTATTCGTTCCACCGCTACCCGATGAGAAAGCTATACAGCGGCTGCTATGAAGACGTGCCGACCTGGCGCATGACCATGCGTCTCACTTGGGAAGTGCTCAAGGCGAAGTCCGATCTCGTGGTTTTGCCGGGGTATCACCGTCCGGAATATTGGGCGATGATGGCCGCGTGCATCCTCACCGGAAAGCGCCGCGCCGTGTTCTGCGATTCGACTGCACGTGACAATCCGCGCCGCATGTTGACCTCCATCCCGAAGCGCGTGTTCTTCGCGCTGTGCGATGGTTACTTCGCTTTCGGTACGCGCAGCCGCGAGTATCTGATGTCGCTCGGTGCGAAGCAGGAGAACATTTTCATCCCTTGTCAGGCTGCCGCGCTGCCGCGTTCGTTTTCACCGAAGACGGTGGGTGATGACCGGCTTCTACATCGGCAAGGCAACAAGCCGGTGTTCCTCTATGTCGGACGTCTGTCCGCCGAGAAGGGCATCGATACGCTGGTCGAAGCGTTCAGTACGCTCAAGAAGAGCGTGCCGGATGCCCAGCTGCGTATCGTGGGTACGGGCCCGCTCGGGGACGCGTTGAAGCAGCAAGTGAAAGAGGCTGGTCTCGAGGAATCCGTGCAGTTTCTCGGCAGCCTGCAAGACGCGCCTCTGTCGCGCGAGTATTTCAGCGCGACGTGCATGGTGTTGCCGAGCCGGCGTGAACCGTGGGGTCTCGTCACGAACGAAGCATTGAGTCATGGTTGTCCGGTCATCGTCAGCGAAAGCTGCGGCTGCGTGCCGGAACTCGTGGTGGAAGGGGTATCGGGTTACTCCTTCCCTGCGGGCGATGTGGCGGCCTTGCATCGCACGATGCTCAAGTCGCTGGAAGCGTTCGCCGATACGGCGGGCACGGCGAGCCGTTGCACCGACGTGATTCAGCGCTTCGATCCGCCCACGGCGGCTGCCAATATCGCGCGAGGCTGCGCGCTCTTGCTGACCAACTAAGCGGGTGGCCAAAGCGGGACGGTAGATGGAGGAAGACGCACACAGGTAGTGAAGAGACGCTGCCAGACGCGCGGTCCTGCGCGCCTGGTGGCTGGCGCCTTGCCGGACGCGAAAGCCGTTCGGAGCGAAAGGCGCGTTAGTCGGGCGAGGGACCAAATGAGAATACTGATCTACGGGCTGAATTACGCGCCCGAGCTGACGGGAACCGGCAAGTACACGGCAGAGATGGCAGAAGCACTGGCCGCGGGCGGCCACGAAGTGCGCGTCGTCTGCGCGCCGCCCTACTACCCAGAGTGGAAGGTCGGCGAGGGGTATCGAAGCTGGCTTCATCGTATCGAGTCGCGCAAGGGCGTGCGTGTATGGCGCGCGCCGCTATGGGTGCCCAAGAAGCCGAGCGGCGCAAAGCGCATGTTGCATCTTGCGTCGTTCGCGCTGGCGTCCATGCCCGCGCTCGCGGCGCATGTGGCGTGGCGTCCGCATATCGTAATGAGCATTGCACCGAGCCTCGCCAACGCGCCTGGCGCACTTGCGTTGGCACGTCTGACCGGCGCGCGTTCATGGCTGCATATCCAGGATTTCGAGGTCGATGCCGCCTTCGATCTCGGCCTGCTCAAGAACGCGCGCGCCAGCCGCATGGCGCTCGGCTTCGAACGCTGGCTGATGAAGCACTTCGACGTGGTCTCGTCGATTTCCGACAAGATGGTCGATCGCGCGGTGAGGAAGGGCGTGGAGCTGACGCGCGTGTTCCATCTGCCCAACTGGGTCGATACCGGCGCGATCTTTCCGCTCGATCGTCCGAGCGAGTTTCGTCGTGAACTCGGGATCGGAGAACATACGGGCGTGGTGCTCTATTCGGGCAACATGGGCGCGAAGCAAGGCCTCGAAGTATTGGCCGATGCCGCCGCCGCACTCGCATCGCGCGATGACATCGTCTTCGTGTTTTGCGGTAACGGCGCGACCAAGGCGGAATTGCAGAAGCGTTGCGCGGGTCTCAAGAACACGCGCTTCATGTGCCTTCAGCCGGTTGAGCGTCTGAACGAACTGCTCAATCTCGCCGATGTCCACGTGCTTCCGCAACGCGGCGATGTCGCCGATCTCGTGATGCCTTCGAAGCTCACCGGCATGTTCGCCAGTTCACGCGCCGTGATTGCCATGGCGCATGGCGGCACGGAACTCTACGAAGCCGTCAATGGACGTGGCGTCGTGATCAAGCCGGAGAGCGCAAAGGACCTGACCGATGCGATAGAAATGCTGATCGGCGACCCGGAGTTGCGGGCTTCGCATGGCGAGCAAGGACGGCTCTTCGCACAAGAACGTCTGTCGCCGGCTTCCGTGTTTGCACGCCTCGAAGACCGCTTGATCTCGCTCATCGGCAAGCCGGTTCCGCATGCGGCGCCGGTGCGGATCAAGGAAGCGGCTGCGCGGCCGGCGGATACGGATATGTTTATCGAGCGTGCGCCTGTCGTCGAGAAGATCGAATAGCAGAGCATCGCGCCGGCTCTTTCACGTGAATTGCAAGGGTTCGTCTTTCATCGAAGACGAACCCTTGTGTTTTTAGTAGGGCGACTTGTAGATGTCTCTAGCGCGCGCGGGATTGGCCGGAGGCTTGAGTCCCGCCGGCGTGGGATAGAGCGTGGCCGCCGCGCCCTGCGGCATCAACATGGCCTTGGCGGTGGCTGCATCGTTTCTTCGACCCGTTGCCCGCAACTGCGCACCCGCACCGGGATTGCCCACATAGCCGTTCTGCTGGGCCAGCAACTTGTCGGTGGGCGAGATGCCCTCAGTGGTCTGCCCGTTCGTGATGGGTCCGCGCTTACCACCTTTGCCGTTGGTCGGCGCGCCATACGGGTCCGAATACGTCGATGGACTTCCGAGCAAGTCCATCTCACCCGCGCCGCCCGCGGCCTGACCGTTGCTCATGGCGGCATCGGCGAAATTGCCTGCATGCGCAAAGGGCGCCGCGGCGAACGCGGTCGCGGCGATGAGCGGTAAAAGCACTACACGTAGCGCGTTTTTCATCGAAATCTCCAAAACGGTAGTGCGAAGTTTCCGCAAGTCGGCAGGTGATTGTCTGGTCGCAAGACCTCATTCGGTGCGCTTCCTGCATCGATTCGGTGAACCCGGATACAACGCTTGCAACGAATAAATCGGACATGAAAACAGGATATGGCGCAGAACCGATCACTACCGCCAAAAGCCCTGCAGATGCGGCCATTCGTGTATTAGCGCACGCGGGCGCGTGCACCCTTCGCCGATAATCAACCTACCGTATGCGCCTGAGCCGCGCTGCATAGGCATGCTTTCCCTGGCAACGGGCGGGCGGCATGCAAGGCATCTCGAGCGATCATGCGTATCAGAAAAGGTAAGACGAGTACGCCTTGAAGCGTACCTAAGGACAAGGCCAAACACGAGTCGCCAGAAAACAAAAGCGCGCTCGATGACAGGCACCGTGCGACAAGCGCTGCACAGCAATGAATCGGCAGTATGCGGGCAGCTGGGCGAGTAGTGAAGCGGAGTGACTGGGGCGGGGGTTCCTAATGGACAGAGCGATCGAAGAGCGTGGCATCGGCGCGGCCAGAAATGGCAACGCTGGCGAGACTGCCACACGGCGCGCGGCAGCGTCGGGCAAGGTCATCGACCTGTCGCTCGCGGGTCCCGGCAACTTCGTTGCGAAGCGCGGCTTACTGACCGAGCTCGTGTGGTTCTTCATCGAAGCATGCTTCATCAATAACAAGCTCATTCCGGTCTCGTTTGTGCGCGTGGCGCTTCTGCGCGCATTCGGCGCGCGTATCGGCAGCAACTGCCGCATGCCGCATCCCATTCGCGTGAAGGCGCCGTGGAATCTCGAGGTCGGCGACAACTGCTGGTTCGGCGTCGATGCCTGGATCTACAACCAGACCACGATTCGCATCGGCTCCAACGTCTGCATCTCGCAGGGCGCGTTTCTCACTACCGGCTCGCACGACGTGGGCGGCAACATGGACTTGCAGGTCGCACCGATCGTGATCGAAGACGGCGTCTGGATCACTTCGAAATGCGTGGTGCAGATGGGCGTGACCATCGGGCGCTCGGCAGTCGTCACACCGCTTTCCGTCGTGCATCGTTCGCTCGATGCGGAAGGCGTGTATGGCGGCAACCCAGTGCGCTTCATCAAAAAACGCTTCCCTGCATGAGTTTTATCGCGGTCGCGCGCTTCGTGATCGACGCGGCCCGGTCGTTTTTGAAAGCACAAGACATCTGAGGCACGGAGACAAAGCGCGCGCGGCGTGATGCGGGCATTCGATGCCGCGTATCACGGCGGGCTTTCGTGAACCGACAGCGAAGGAGACTTGCAAGCTCATGCGGAGCCCTGCGGCAGCACACGCGAACAAGCGCGAATAGCGCGTATATGGCGTACAGGGCGCCGTCGGGATCGTTCGAATCCGGCAAGAAGATGCGTCGCCAAGACGAGCGACGCCTCGCAACCGGATGCGGCGTTTGGACAACGGGTCAGGGGCGCGGTGCATTGCCGGCAACATGGCACACCGCTTAAGCACGAGTAAGAAGGAGCACGGGGCATGTTCATTGACAGCCGAAGCGTAGAGCAAGGCGCGGTAATCGATACCACGGTCTGCATCGTCGGGGCGGGGGTGGCCGGCATCACGCTGGCGCTCGAACTCGAAAGGCAGGGCATCGACGCGTGCCTCCTGGAAAGCGGCGGGTACAAAGCGGACGACGAAACGCGCGATCTGTATCGCGGCGAGAACGTCGGCGTGCCGTACGAGTTCGCCGACGGTTGCCGCAGCCGTTTTCTCGGCGGCAGCAGCAATTGCTGGGGCGGCTGGTGCCGTCCGCTCGATCCGTGGGATTTCGAAAAGCGCGACTGGGTGAAAGACAGCGGCTGGCCTTTCAGCCTGGACGAGTTGCGCCCTTACTATGCGCGCACGCATCAACTGCTGCAGCTCGGCGAGAATAATTTCGATCCGGCCTACTGGGAAGCGGCGATTCATCGTTCGGATGTCAAGCGTCATCCATTCCCGACGGGCAAGGTGCGCGACACGATCTCGCAGTTCAGCCCGCCGGTGCGCTTCGGCAAGGTGTATCGCAAGCATCTGCTCGATGCGAAGAACGTGCGCGTGATGCTGTACGCGAACGCGATGAACATCGACACCGACACCGACGCACGCACCGTCACGAAGATCGATATCGGCACCATCAGCGGCCGGCGCTTTGCGATTCGCGCGAAGGTCTTCGTGCTCGCGACAGGCGGTATCGAAAACGCGCGTCTGTTGTTGTCGTCGAACAAGGTGCAAAAGGCGGGTCTCGGCAACGGCAACGATCTGGTGGGCCGTTACTTCATGGACCATCCGCGCATCATGTCGGCGAAGGTGAACTTCAAGAAGGAATGGGCGCGCAACAAGCTCTACGACATCAAGTATCACTATCAGAACAAAGCGGTCTCGGCGCACGGTACGTTCATCTCTTCGCAATTCGCGCTCACGCAGTCCGTGCTGGAACGCGAGAAGCTCCTGAACGCGCGCTCGTGGTTCTATTCGGTGTTCCGTGGTGAGAACACCGAGGGTTCCGAAGCGTTGATCCGCGCGAAACAGGCCATGCTCAAGAAGGATCAGCCGGGCTACAGCATGGCGGGCGACCTCATGACCATGATGGCGCATCCCGTCGATACCGCGTGCTTCGGTCTTGCGCGTCTGTTGCAACCGCGTTCGCTCATCACCGAAGTGAAGATTCAGACGATCGTGGAAGCGGAGCCGAATCGCGACAGCCGCGTGACGCTCTCGGCGCAGAAAGACGCGCTCGGAATGAATCGCGTGTCGGTGGACTGGCAAGTGACCGAGCTCGTGAAGCGCACCTTCGATCGCACGGTGACGCTTCTTGCCGAGGAACTGAAGCGCGGCGGCGTGGCCGACGTGGAGCTCGACGAGCCGCTCGAAGGCAAGCCGTGGCCCGCGCAGCTCGAAGGCACATGGCATCACATGGGCACGACGCGCATGCACGACTCGGAGAAGGAAGGCGTGGTCGATCGCAACCTGAAGATTCACGGCATGAGCAACCTGTATGTGGCGGGCAGCTCGGTGTTCCCGACGGTTGGCGCAAACTTCCCGACCATCACGATCGCCGCGATGACCCTGCGTCTCGGTAGCCATCTCGGCCGCATGCTGAAGAACGATGAAAGCACGCCGGCAGCGACGCTCGTCTCTTCGTCCGGCACGCCGCTCAAGGGTATCGTCACCGAGGAAATGCCGATGGCCGCATCGGCCATGCATATGCCGGGTGATCTGAGCAAGGCGTGAGGCAGGGCAGCAGCACCTGAAGCGCAAAACGCCGCCGGTCGTCGAGGACCGGCGGCGTTTCGTTTTGATGCGTGCGAGCGGGCATCGCTATAATCGCCGTCCACACCCGGCTTTTTAGGTATATCGCTCGTGAAACTGCTTATCGCCCTGACACTTGCCCAGCTCTTGCTCGTAGCCTGCTCGTTCTCCGAAACCGAGGCGCAGAAGGCTGGCCGCTTCACGCGCACCGAGCAATCGCTCGAAGAGGCGCAGCGCAACGCGACCGTCGAATGCAACGACGCCGCGCAATGCGACGCGGCCTGGAAGCTGACGAAGACGTATGTGGAAAAAAGTTCGAAGGAACGTCTGTTGCGCGCGGACGATGTCGCGATCGACACCGACATGCCTTCAGGCTCAGGCAAGCCGGTCTATTCGGCGACGCGCACGGCGAAGGGCAGTGGCGCAACCATCGTGCTATATGCACAATGCCGCGACATGTACGGCGAAGAGCGCACCGTCGGCTCGGACTACAACGGCTGCGCGGAAAAGATCATCGCCACGCAGAACGGCTTCGTCGATTACCTGAAGGCCAATCTGGTCGCGAAATAAGCACGCATCAACCGGCTTGCCGCTTCAAACGCAAGGCATCGGTCCTGCCGCCGCGCGGTCCCGCCGTTTCGCGCAGCACGCGGACGAGATCCTTCGACATGGCGTCGACATGAAAGCGTTGCATGAAGGTCTTGAACGCTTGCTCGCGCATGGCTTCGACCGCGGCGGTATCCATGCGCAGCCAGGTCGATAACGCATCGGCGGCGCCCTCAACGGTATCGGTCGTCACGATTCCCGCGCCGTCTTCCTTCACTTCGCGCCAGATGTTGACCTTGTCGGAGATCAGCACCGGCAAGCGCGAACCCAGCGCTTCCGCAACCGCAATGCCGAAGTTCTCCTGATGCGAAGGCAGCGCGAAGACATCGCTCGTGCGAAACGCGCCCCACTTCAGGTCACCACTTAGCATGCCGGTCCACGTCATGCGAGTCTCGATGCCGAGTTCCTTGGCGAGCGTACGCAGATTCGCGGCGAACTCGCCGTCGTCGGGACCGGCCATCACGAGATGCGCGTTCGTGTCGATATCGCGCACGTTGGCGAACGCCTTCAGCAGCAAGTCGCAGCCTTTTTTCTCGTGAATACGGCCGAGAAACAGAATGGTGCGCTTGCCCGCGAGTTGCGGAAACTTCGCCAGGAACGCTTCGCGCAACGCGGTGGAATCGGCGGGCGGCGGACGCGTGCCGAACGCGACCACTTCCTCATTCGCGCGATACAGTTTGAACGACTCGCGTGCAAGCAGTCGCTCTTCCTGCGTCGTGAACAGCACGCGGCGCGCATCGCGCAGGACGCGATATTCGGCCCACGGCCAATAGAGGCTTTTCTTCAGATGCTTGAGCGGATACGTGCGCTTGAACCACGGATCGAGCATGCCGTGCGGAAACACGTAATAGGGCACGCTGCTGTCGCGCAGAGCCTTCCACGTGCCGTAGCCGTGATACTGCCAGAGACCGTTGACGATCACGGCATCGAAGCGCGTTGCGTGTTCCTTGAGCCACGGCACGAGCTTCGGCGTGAGTCCGTAGAAGCCGCGCGCCGGCCCCAACGCATGAAGACGCAGGGGAAAACTCGCGAGCCACGGTGCATCGGGTGCGTCGAGTGAGACCACTTCGATCTCATGGCCCATCGTCTGCATGCTGATGCCGCTTTGCAGCACGCCTTCGATGGGACCGCCCGCGCGTGGATCTACAGTGGAAAGCAGATGCAGAATCTTCATGGCGTATGAACTGGCTCGTGTCAGGCGGACGGCGCGAAGGTGCTCGCGCCCGGCGGCGACTCGCGCCGGCCGTCGTCATGATGACCATGCGTGAGGCCCGGTGCGTGCGATGCGTGCGTCGGCAAGGCATCGGGCGTGGGCTCGAAAAACGGCTGCATGTCGGGATGCACGGGACCGAAGGGACTTCTGAACGATGGCCGCGGCGCCGCCGTCTCAGCCGCACGCGTGCGCAATGCATGAGCGATGCGCGCATAGGCGGCGACCAGCAGACCGAGCGCGACGCCGAACACGATGCCCGAGAAACGGTTGCCGAGTGGATTGCCACCCACCGACGTCGCGGGCAGCGAGGCGACCACGAGCAACGCGCGTCCGAGCACCGGCAGATACATCACATCCGGCGCGCGATGCTTCCATGCGCGATACGCCATGGAGCCGCGATAGAGCGCCCACAGCAACGCGATCGGCAACGCAATGCCGAACATGATGCCGCCCGCGAAGAACTGATAGACCCAGAAGTTGTGGCCGGCCGCCCATTCCTTGATCGCGTAGAAATCCTTCTTGGTCATTTGACCGGCGAGGTCCGGCAGATACGTCGGCGAATAGCGATAGTCGTGACCGTAACCGAGACCGACCGCGACGGAGAGTGGCGAGGCCATCGTCTGATCGTATTGATCCTTCATCTCGGCAAGGCGCGTGATGGTGGTCGGATCGCGGCCGGACTCCGTGTCTTTCGAGAACGACATGCGCTGCGCCCAGTGCTCGGCAACACTCGGGAAGAACGCGGCAGACGCGGCCACCATCGCGCCGAGAAGCGCCGCGATCATGACCGCGCGCAAGCCGGCCGTGAAGAGATGGCGGATGGACGGCGCGGCAAGCCAGGTCGCATAAATGAACAGCAGGATGGTGCCGACGAGCAGACTGCGCGTCACGCTGAGCAGTTCGATCACGACGGTGCCGAGAAACAGCAACGCGGTGAACTTGGTGACGCGCCGCGCGATGACGAACTCATGCAGCAACAGTCCTTGCAAGCAGAGGAACGTCACGGAGACGATGCGAAAGCGCACGCTGTCGAGGCCGCCGCCGGTTGCCATGCCGTAGGCGAAGCTGAAGACGAGCGAGGCGATCATCGACCAGTACATTGCGCGTTCGATCTGTTCGAGACGCTGAGAGTCCCACGGACGGCATGCGACGAAATAGCCGAGCAGCATTAGGAGGAACGGCAGAATCACACGCATGTAGTTGCCGGAGTCGTTGCCCTGCAACACCTGCGTGGCGATACTGCCGACCATGGTGAGCATGAAGAGCGACGTGATGACCGTGCGCAGCCGCGAGCGATAAGCAAAGCGCGGTCCGATCAGCATAAGCGCGATGGCGGCGCCGATGGAAGGCACGGTGAGAAGAATCTGGATGGCCTTGCTGGCTGTCTCGGCGGCCTTGAAGTCGAAAGCGAGCGGCAGCAGGAAGAGCCAGATCCAGACGACGGCGAACTTGTTGCGCATGGCGTTCTCTTTAGATCGCAAAGCTCTTCGAGCTTCATATCCTCGCGGCGTCTGCCGCTGCATACCCGGAAAGCCTGAGTCGCGTTTCGTTTCGTGATGCTGTTGATGGATGCGACGGTTCCGGGAGCCCCGTATTTGTGGGTCGAATATATCAGCGGGTTTTCGAGCATGCCGTCGCGGCGGCGTTTTGCGACTAGCGTTAGGCGCGAAACGACGGACGCCCATGTGCGCCGCACCACGCTCGCCGTGAGCGCTTAAAGACATTGTTGCCGAGCGCGCATACGAGATTCGCCGATGTCGGCTAACTGCGCGATTCTGGCGGATCGCAACGATAGTCTGGACCGATTATTGGACAGCCGCGATGCTCGTTCTTCGTGCACGAGCGTGCGTGCGCGCGCCGTCGACGGGACAGTCAAATGCGGCGTCAACTACAACAGAAAGACCTTCGCAGAAGGGGGAAGACATGAGCCTGTTCGGCGTGCCGCGCATTCAGGGAGCGAGTCGCTCGATCGAGCTCGACTTCATCCGGGGTCTCGCGATCATCGCGGTGATGGGATATCACTTCCATTCGTATCCCACGGGTAGCGCGTTTATCGCGGCGATCGAGTATCCGCTCAAGAGCTTCGGGCACGAAGGCGTGAATCTGTTCTTCACGCTGAGCGGCTATCTCGTCGGCGGATTGCTGCTCAGGCAATACGCGCAAGAGGAACGTATCGATGCGGGGCGCTTCATCGTGCGTCGGATCTTCAAGATCTGGCCTGCTTATTACGCGCTGATTCTGTTTCATGTGGTGGCGGGACGGCATCCGACCGATACCTTCCTCGTGCAGAATCTCACGCACATGCAGAACTTCTTTGGTTCGTCGATTGCACAGACCTGGAGTCTTGCCGTCGAAGAGCATTTCTATCTGTTCCTGCCGTTGCTTCTGATCGTGCTGGCGCGGTGGCGTGCGGATTTCAAGACGATTCTTGCCGTACTGGGATCGATCTGCGTGGTGGTGTTGGTTGCACGAAGTATCGCGGTTTATAACGGGCATCTCGAGGAGACCTTCTTCTATACGCAGTACCGCATCGACAGCTTGCTGTTCGGCGTGATGCTCGCGACCGTTCGTTGGCTCAAGCCGAATATCTATCGTTCGATTGCGGCGCAAAAGCACTTGCTGATCGCGATGGTCGTCGGCGTCGTGTTGTGGCTCGTCTTCGGAACGCGCAACGTGGCGCTCGATCAGAGCATCGGCTATACGATCCAGGCGATCGGATTCTGCGCGCTCATCGTGCTGACGCTCGAATATTCGAAGTCGACCAGGCAGAGCAAGATTTATCGCGTGATCGGATGGATCGGGGTGTATTCATACGGCATCTATCTTTGGCATTCGCTGGCGCTGGCTCCGGGCGACATGCTCATTCGCCGGGCCGCGGCGCTGCATGTGCCGGCCATTCCCGCTTGGTTCGCGATCATGGGCGCGCAGTTCGCTATTGCCATCGTCGTGGGATACGTGACCACGCGCGCTGTCGAGTTTCCGTTCCTCAAGATTCGGGACGCGCTCTTTCCGGCGAAGCGGAAGGCGGAGGTGCCGGTTTCGGCGGTTGAGCCGCAGGCTTGATCGGCTTACGGGAGCAGGAAAAAAGAAGCCGCCTTTCGTGAGGAAAGGCGGCTTCTTTCGTTGATGCACCGCAAAACGCCATCAAACCGCCTGCCGCAACGTCTCCTTGAATTGCAGAAGCGTGTTGCGCTCCAGCAGATGCCCCGAAGCGAACGGCGCCACGCGTCGTGCGAGCACATCGTCGAGCGCCTGATTGATCGCCGCGGGCGAAAGCTCGTCGACCACAGGCCCAAGCTCTCCCGTGCGGCAGAACCATCCGATCAAGCCATCCGCGGTGGCAATCACCGGCTTGCCGAAGCGGAACGCCTGCACGAGCACGCCGCTCATGCCGTAGTGCCCTTTGTATCCGAGCCAGACGGCATCGCAGGCCGAGAAGAGATCCAGCTCCATCTCGGCGGGAATGAAGCGGTCGAACACCACGGGCACGGGCGCCTGCAACTTTGCGATTGCCGTTGCGAGCCGAGCGCGCACGTCTTCGTCCTGAGCGCCGGCAATGACGAGCGTCGGCGACTGCGCACTCGGGCGTTGCGCGAGCGCTTCGATCAGTTCGAAAAGGCCCTTGCGTTCGTTGATCGCACCGTAGACGAGCACATGCAGCCCATCGGACAAGCCGAGGCGCTCGCGAGCCGCTGAGGGCTCGGCGGCGCGTGCGTCGGGAAACGGATCGGCGAGATATTCGATCGAGGTCGTGTCGCGCACGGCCGATACGTTGCGCTTCCACCAGTCCGGCAAGGTCGGGTCGATGGTCAGCAGCGTCTTCATGCCGCCCACGCGAATGGCGCGCGCAAAAAGTCTTCCCTTCACCGCATTCACGAGCGGCCGGCGCGGCGCACGCACACCCACGAGATGATGATGAAAATTCGAACGCATCGTGATGCCGACCCACGGCGTCTTTGCGAACGGCGAGCGCAGGAACGGCAAAGCGAGCAGGAAGTAATCGACGTAAGGCACCACGACGAGCGCGATGGAACGCCCACGGCTCGCGGTATCGAAGAAATGCTTGAAGTCCTGATGCGCGCGCACGTAGCTGACCGAGTGCAGGCCGCGCCCATGACGCACGGGCGGCGCGACCATCATGACTTCGAGCGCGTCGCCGCCTTGCTCCTGAATCTTCTTCACGAGCGGATGCGCCGCGTTGCCAGGCTCGGTCACGATGATGCAGCGATACCCCGCTTCCATGTAAGCGTTCGCGGCCCATTCGGCATAACGCCAGCGATGCCCGCTGAAATTGGGCTCGATGATGAGGACTTGATCTTTCGCCATTGATTTCACCGTTGCATCCGGCAGATGTGAACGCACATTGAGCGCGAGATGGCTCGCGCCACGCCATAACGCCGACGAAACCGACGATAGCATCGCCACTGCGTACGCAACGGCCAAATTTCAGCGTTTTTCCGCGTACGCCCTGTGTGCGGGGACACGCTTTGAAATTCGTCAACCCGCATTGACACCCATTTCGGGCCGATTTCGACTACGCGTTGTCGTCCGCCGCAACCGCTGCCACGATACTTTTGGCACAGTCGCCTGAAGAAGAAGCGGCGTCACGCGCGCACCCGTCGTCCGGAATGGGAGCGTTGCGCGACGCGCAAGGTGGTCGAGCGCGCCAGGCCTCAAGCGCGAACGCCACGCCAACGAAATAACAGCAGCGCGGGGAATTCGAGTGAGATCTGTCCGGCTACCTTTCATACCGGCGCGCGGGCGTTTCCAGCAGGACGCCGCATTCTGGGTGCTTCTGCAGCAAGTGGTCGTGCGCGGCTTCGTCGCCGTCAAGTTTCTCGCCATCGGCCGGATTCTCGGACCCGAGGCGATCGGCGCGGTCAGCATCGCGCTGCTCGCGGTGGCTATCGCCGAATCCTTGTCCGATACCGGGCTCGCGCAAGCCGTCGTGCAAGGCCGCGATGCGCCCACGCATAACGAGCTCGGCGCGGTGTGGTCCACGCTCGCGATGCGCGGCGTGCTCATCGGTCTCTTGCTCGCGGTGCTCGCGCCGTTCATGAGCAGCCAGTTTCATATGAGCGGCTCGATCGGGCTGATCCTGCTTGCAGCCGTGTTGCCGATCGTGCGCGGCGTGGCATCGCCCGCGTATTTCATCGTGACGCGGCAGCGCGGCTTCCAGAAGCTCGCGGGCGTCGAGTGTTCCGCGAGTTTCACGGATTGCGCCGTCGGCCTCATCTGCGCGCTCTCGGGCGCGGGCGCCTACTCGGTGCTGATCGGCCTCGTCGCCGGCGAGATACTCAAGACCACGCTCACCTGGAGCAGCATGTCGCCGCGTCCGCCGCTGCGTTTCTCGGTTGCGGGCATCTCGCATTACGTGGGTTTCAGCCGCTGGATCTGGGCGGGCAGCGTGGTCAATCTGCTGCTCAATCAGTTCGACAAGGTGGTCGTCGCCAAGCTGCTCGGGCCGATGCAACTGGGCGCGTATCAAATGTCGTCGAAGCTCGCGCAGATGCTCCTCGCCGATGCCGCCATCGCCATGTCGCAGTATCTGTTTCCGACATTCTCCGAGCATCACCGGCGCGATACACAAGGCGCGCGCAAGCTCTTCACGCGTTATCTGCTGATCGCGGGCGTCGGGCTCACGGTGCTCGTGATCGTGCTGCGTCTGGCCGCCGAGCCGCTCTTCAATCTCGTGCTCGGACCGGCATGGCTTTCGGCCGTGCCGCTCTTCCGTATTTTCGTGATCAACATGGCGATCGGCGCGATCATCGCGGTGCTGGTGTCGTGGCTGCGCGCGGTCGGCATGCCGAAGGTGGCGACGCACGCGTCGATCGTGCAGGCCATCGTGCTGTGCGTGACCGTGCCCATCGCGACACATCTGTGGGGCGTGACGGGTATTGCCTGGGCCATGACGCTCGGTCTCGGCGCCGCGGCGTCATGGATGCTGTTTCGTATCGTCAGGGAGGCTTGAATGCGCATAGTTCACCTCGTACTTGCACCGCGTCTGTCCGGCGCCGAAGTGCTCGCGAAAGATCTGGCGATTCATCAGCAGAAGGGCGGCGAGTCGGTGGCGGTGGCCTCACTCGTGCCGGCGCACGACGATTTCACGGCGCTCAAGGCGGAACTCGTCGCGAATGGCGTGGAGTGTCTGTTCCCGGAGCGCATGTACGGGCGCTTCGGCAAGCTGTGGAATCTGTATCGCACGATCAAGGACGCGCGCGCCGACGTGCTCTTCGCGCACGCGACCATTCCCGCGTTCTACGCGCGCATGCTGCCGCTCAACGTGCCGATCGTCTATGTGATGCACTCGGCCACCAACGACTTCGAGAGCGAAGCCTTCAGGCGCGTCGAGCGTTTGTTGTCGCGGCGGGCGCGCGCGGTGATCGCGGTGTCGCCGACCAATATCGACGATTATGTGGACGCGGTGGGCCGTCATCCTTCGATGACGCTGATTCCGAATGGCGTCGACATGGCGCGCTTCGGCAAGCGCCCGGCCGGCAGCGTGACGAAGGAAGCGCAGATCGTGCAGATCGGCCGCTATACGTCGGTGAAGAACCAGCTTTCCACGGTGCATGCGTTTCAGCGCGTCGTCGAGAAAGTGCCGTCCGCGCGGCTCTTGTTGTGCGGCGTGATCGAAGATCCGGCGTATCACGCGGCGGTCGGCGATCTCATCGCCAAGCTCGGATTGTCGGATCGCGTGAGTCTGCAAGGTCCGCGTTCGGATGTCGCGGAACTGCTGTTCTCGTCGAACGTGTTCGCCATGCCGTCGCGTTCGGAAGGGCATAGCATCGCGTTTCTGGAGGCGCTCGCGTCCGGCGTGCCGGTGGTGGCGAGCACCATTCGGCCGTTCAGCTTCGCGGCGGATTTTCCGGGCGTGCATCTCTGCGATCCCGACGATATCGACGCTTATGCGGACGCGCTCGTGCGTGCGCTGACCGAGCCTCGCTCGCATCGTCCGCTTGGTGGGCTCACGCTCGCCGATACCGCCGCGCGATATCTCGCGGTGGCGCGTCAGGTCACGCAGGCGCTGCCGCGTGGCGCCGCGCCGGCTTGAGGTTTCATCGTTGATGGCTTGACGCGGCGGGCGTTCGTCGAGCATTGCGCCGGCGTGAAGTTCGACCTGGCGCCGCGCCGAGGTTTTTTCACATCTGCTGCGTGCAAGCGGCCATTGCGCCGCTGTCCTTCCCTCCCGAATCCGGAAGACGCGACCGCTTGCCGTTTCAGCTCGAACCGAACGCCTGCGCCGCGTCTTCGATCACGCGCGGCTTGTGGGCGGCGCGATGGCGTAAAGCCGGTCCATATCCTCCCGTCGATTCAACACTGGCGCACTCATAATTTTTCGCGTATCAATTGAGGGCTTGCGCCACGGTCGCTGTCCGGACCGCCATTGCCTCGATCCCTTCCAGGCTTCGGCAAGCACGCGCTTCGGATGCGGCGCTTTGCCGTTCGCATCACGTCCGCCGGTCACACAATCGCTTCACACTTCACTGCAGAAATCGCGCGCGTGCGTGATAGGCATCGCCATTGGCGCAGGCTGCAGCGCGGAAACCGCGCTTCTCCCAATTGTTGGATTTTCGAGGAGTTCCACACGATGAGCACGATCAAGACGAAAGACGGCACCTCCATCTATTACAAGGACTGGGGCAGCGGCAAGCCGGTGGTGTTCTCGCACGGCTGGCCGCTCGACGCCGATGCCTGGGACGCTCAAATGCTTTTCCTCGCGGGCAAGGGATACCGCGTGATCGCGCACGACCGTCGTGGACACGGTCGTTCGGATCAACCGTCGGAAGGCAACGACATGGACACCTATGCCGACGATCTCGCCGCGCTGCTCGACACGCTCGATATCACGGGCGCCACGCTCGTTGGCCACTCGACGGGCGGCGGCGAGGTCGCGCATTACATCGGCCGGCATGGCACGAAGCGCGTGGCCAAGGCCGTGCTGATCGGCGCGGTGCCGCCGCTCATGCTCAAGACCGAGGCAAATCCGGACGGCCTGCCGATCGACGTTTTCGACGGCATACGCCAGGGTGTGGCGGCGGATCGCTCGCAGTTCTATCAGGATCTGACGATGCCGTTCTACGGCTACAACCGCGAAGGCGCGAAGATTTCGCAGGGCGTGCGCGACCTCTTCTGGCTGCAGGGCATGCGCGGCGGCATCAAGGGGCATTACGAGTGCATCAAGCAGTTCTCGGAAGTGGACTACACGGCCGACCTCGAAAAGTTCGACGTGCCCACGCTCTTTCTGCATGGCGACGACGACCAGATCGTGCCCATCGGCGCGGCGGCGGAGAAGGCGTCGAAGATCGTGAAGAATGCGACGTTGAAGGTGTATCCGGGCGGCGCGCACGGCATGTGCACGGTCGAGGCGGATAAGGTGAATGCGGACTTGCTGGCTTTCATCGAGAGTTAAACAGGCTTTGCGTGACTCGTTCTTGCGGGCGAGTCACGCGTTACGCGTTGGCCATTCGGATGAGGTGCGCAGGATAGATGTATCGTGGATGATAGACTCCAGACGACAGGATCGCGAAGGATGACGAAGTAATTGACGCGAGGGTTATTTTGTTGATGGAGGGCAGGAATTATGCCGATAAGAACGGCGGAGTATCTATATTCGAAGTACTGGGATGGTCGGTTGCCGGTCGATCCGGAGGCCATCGCGCGGGCGGCAGGCGTAACGGTCAACTTCGATCCTGATATGGGCGAGGTTTTCGGGCGCTTCGAGAGAGTGGACGGCAAACCGCATATCTACATCAATTCGCGCGAGGGGAAACGGCGGCAGCGATTTTCAATTGCGCATGAACTTGGGCACTTCGCTCTCAGACATGGCAATTCCTTCGTCGATACGGCGAAGCAATTTGTGGAAGTGCCGCGAAGATTGGTCGAGTTACAAGCCAATACTTTCGCGCTGGAGCTGCTCATCCCGGGTTTTGCGGTCGACATTCTTATCGACAAAAGGAATATCACGAGCATCAAAAGATTGAGCGAACAGTTTCATGTCGGCCAAGGCGCAATGACGATCAAGTTGGGGCAAATGGGATGGGTTTCATGAACGCAGAAGCTGGGTCGGCGAAAGTGCGAGACGAACGGGTCTATCTGGATACCGACGCTGAGGAGCTATCAGTGACAACGATAGTGCATCCGTATTTACTGAGAGAGCAGGTTGCCGACCGACGGCAATATCGAAGGTTCAGGCATTACACATTCATCGGTATGGCCGGATTGATCGCAGTTCTTCTCGTCATGCTAGCCGCGTGGATTATCACGTTCGGCTGGCGCATTTTCGGTTCTTCAGCCCGAAACTATTCATCGCATGTCGAGTTGTTGCTGGCGCCGCTTGTGGTGCTGGCTTCACTGGTCGCCGTGTCCATGCTGCCCATCGTCCGCCTGGTATTCCGGCAACTCGGAGACAAAGACGACAACAAGAACAGCGTCACCATCTGGCAAACGGTCATCAGCGAAATCGGCGATGCTCTAAAGGAGTATCTGGGTCGCAGCCCCAAATCCCCCGCCTGAAACCAAACCGCCCGTGCAAGACGGGCGGTTTAGAAAACATGATTCACTTGCGCACCACGTGCGGCCGTCGAAACACCATCCATCGCGGAACCTTGAATCGCACGATGCTGATGTACAGCCACACGTAAGTCGCCGCAAACACCATCACGAAACAGAACAAATGCAGCGTGTGCCGCCAGAACAACGTCGCGGGAATCACCGCAATCAGGCATAGCAGCCAGAGATAGGGCGAAGTCAGCGAATTGCGCCGCGTGAGTTCACGCGCATTCTGCACGCCGACCGCCCAGCGCATCAGCCGCTTGTAGACCAGCATATGCAGATGCACGCCATCCGGAATGCCCGGCGACATGCCGCGAATGAACTTCTTGCGGTAGATCGAGAAACACGTCTCGAAGATCGGGTACATGAAAAGCAGCACGGGATACCATGCGGAGACATCGCGGTTGCGCATCACGAGCAGGATTGACAGTTCGCCGAGCATGAAACCGACGAAGTACGCGCCGCCATCGCCGAGAAAGATCAGTCCCGCCGGAAAATTCCAGATGAAGAAGCCCATCACCGCGCCCATCATGATGAGCGAGCCCGACAGCACGACCGGATCGTGCACCTGAAACGCCACGTAGGCGAGCGAGGCGAACATCATGAACGTGACCATCGAAGCGAGGCCGTTGAAGCCGTCGATGATATTCACCGCGTTGGCGAGCGCCGCCACCGCGATCACCGTGACCGCGCAGGAAATGACCGCGTAGGAAAGCAGAAAGTCGAGCGGCGGCACGCTGATGCGCGTCACCGCGATATTCAGAACTGCATACGCGAGCCCGGCCGCCGCCATGGTGCAGACAAGCCGGATGAGCGGCGTCACGCGCTTGGTCATGTCTTCGATCAGGCCGGAGAGAAACGCCGGCATGCCGCACGCGATGATGCCGAGTATCCCGCCCGAAACGAGCGGGTAACTCCATCGCAATTGCACGGCCGATACCGTCAGTCCGCACAAAATGCCGACGCCGCCGATGCGTGGCACCGGTCGCGCATGAAACTTCTGCACGCCGGCAAGATCGGTGTCGCCCAGCACGCCTTCATGCAGGTGCGCGAACCGCACGATCAACAACGTCACCAGCAGCGACACCAGAAAAGCAAGCGCGAAACTAAGCATGAAATAGGACCAGTTGATACGAGTGAAGCAAAGGCGCCGCGACGCCTCAGGCAAAGCCTCGCGGATTTTGCGACTGCCAGCGCCAGTGATCCGCGCACATGCGCTCGATGCCATGTTCCGCGCGCCAGCCGATCAGCGCGAGCGCCGCGGCCGGGTCGGCGTAGCAAGCGGCGACATCGCCCGGACGGCGCGGCACGAGTTCGTAAGGCACGGGCTTGCCCGACGCCGTTTCGAATGCCTTGACCACATCCAGCACGCTATAGCCTTGTCCCGTGCCGAGATTGACGACGAAACTTCGGTCGAGCGACTTCAGCGCATCGATTGCGGCAATATGCCCGCGCGCCAGATCGACGACGTGAATGTAATCGCGCACGCCGGTGCCGTCGGGCGTCTCGTAGTCGCTGCCGAACACGCGCAGGCGTTCCAGCTTGCCGACCGCCACTTGCGCCACGTAAGGCATCAGATTGTTCGGCACGCCCGCCGGATCTTCGCCGATGAGCCCGCTTTCATGCGCGCCGACCGGGTTGAAATAGCGCAGCGTCGCGATACGCCATGAAGGATCGGACACTTCGAGATCGCGCAAAATTTGCTCGGCGATGAGCTTCGATTGCCCGTACGGATTGGTCGCGGAGAGCGGAAAACTCTCGTCGATCGGCACGCTCTGCGGCACGCCGTACACCGTTGCCGACGAACTGAACACGAAGTTGCGCACGTTGCGCTCGCGCATCACGTTGAGCACGGCAAGCAGGCTGCCGATGTTGTTGCTGTAGTACTCGATCGGCTTCGCGACCGATTCGCCCACCGCCTTCAACGCGGCGAAGTGGATCGCGCCGGTGATCTCGTGCGCATCGAAAATTCGACGAAGCGCGGCTTCGTCGCGCGCGTCTTCCTGATAAAACGCCACCGGCTTGCCCGCAATGCGCTCCACGCGCTTGAGCGACTCCGCGCGGCTGTTGACGAGATTGTCGATGACCACCACGCCGTAGCCCGCGCCGAGCAGTTCGACGCAGGTATGCGAGCCGATGAAGCCCGCGCCGCCTGTCACCAGAATCGTGCCTCGCGAGGTGGTTTGTGCCGTGTCCTGCGCCGCGTTCTCATGCGCCCCGTTGCCATTCATCGTGTGCTCCCCAGAAATCGAAATTCAGAGTGAAATGCCGGTTATGGCGTGTATTGTGCCCTTGTATCGTTCGACGACATTTTTTTCGTCGAATTCGCGGGTGACTTTCTCGCGGCCGCGTTGCGCCATTGCTTCGCGCGCGCTACGTGGCAGCGTCAGCATGCTTTCGAGTTGCGCGGTGAGGCTGTCCGCGCTCTTGACTTCGCAAAGCAGGCCGTTTTCGCCGTGCGCGACCACTTCGCGGCAGCCGGGCACGTCGGTCGCGACGATCGGACGGCCCATCGCGGAGGCTTCCATCAAGGTGCGCGGCACGCCTTCGCGATACGAAGGCAGCACGACGCAATCCGCCGCCGCGACGAGCGGCCGAACGTCGTTCGCTTCGCCCAGATATTCGACGATATTCTCACGCTCCCACGCTTCTACGTCCGTGCGGCCGATCGCGCTGGGATTATCGACGCCAACGGGCCCCAGCAACTGGAAACGCGCATGCGGATAGCGGCGCTTGAGCCGTCGCGCCGCTTCCACGTATTCGGCCACGCCCTTGTCCCACAAGAGCCGCCCGATCAGGATGAACACGAAGTCTTCGCGTTCGGGCAACGGCTCGAAGGCGAACTCGTCGAGATCGACGCCTTCGCCATGCAGACGGCGCGCGCGATCCGGGTGCACAAGCAGTTTTTCATCGTTGAAGGCGGCGAGATCGTCCTGATTCAGAAACCAGATCTCGCGCGGAAAACGGAACGCAAAGCGATAAAGCCGCTTGGCGATCTGCGCCGTGCGGCTTTTCTGGATGAACACGTAGCCGAGTCCCGTCGTCACCGCAATCGACGGCACGCGCGCCAGCATGGCCGCAAGCGAGCCGTAGATATTCGGCTTGATCGTGTAGTGGAAAACGAGATGCGGACGCGTCGCGCGATATTCGCGATACAGCGCGACGAGCGTCTTCAGGTCCTGACGCGGGTCCGTGCCTTTGGACGCCACCGGCAATTCGACGCAGCGGCAGCCCATTGCCTCCAGCGGCTCGAACGTGCGGTCGCGCGGCGCGATGATCGTCACTTCGGCTCCGTTGTCCGTCAGCATGCGCAGCACGCCGCGCCGGTAGGTATAAATGGCCCATGCCGTGTTGCACACGAGGGCGATGCGAAGGCGCTGCGGTGGTTTCGTCATCCGGGAGTCGTTTTTTTACGGTTCGCCGTGCAAGGCGGAACACGCCGCGCGCTTGCGCTTGTGCACGGCCAACCGTAGCGAAAAATCAATCGAAAGCAATTCGACAATAAGTTCAGGGTGCAACTATTTCGTGGGCGTGGAAGGCCGCAGCAGTTTCGCCTTCAACGCCTTGAGCGCGCGATACGGCAGCAGCAGATGCGCAATGCTCTTGCCGATGCCCGCCCAGTCGAACACGTTGCCCGCCCGCAAGTAACGCCATTGCAGGCGCAGCGTTGACAACGTCTGCGTGCGGCGTTTCGTGGCGCTGATGCCGTTCTCGTTCAACTCGTAGTAAAGACCGAACGCCGGCAGATTCGCGCCGTCGTAGCGTGCAAGCAGACGCAGCAGCAGATCCAGGTCTTCCGCCGCGCGATAGTCCGCGCGATAGTTGCCGACCTCGCGCACCGCCTCGACACGCAGCATCAGCGAGGGATGCGCGAAGCACGAGCGCGCGAGCATCATGCGGCGGATCGTGTCCGGTTCGGTCGGCGGCGTGAGATCGAAGAGCGGCGCGCCGCCGGTGGCTACCACGTGCGTCCACATGCCGAGCGCGGCTACACGCGGATGCGCCTCGAGATACGCACGCTGCATCGCGAGCCGCCCGGGCGTCGCGAGATCGCCGCTGTCGATACGCGCCGCGTAGCGCAAACCGCGCGCGGCAAGCGCTTCGATGCCGGCCTGCAACGCGCGCTCGATCCCGCCGTTTTCCGGCAGTCGCAGAATCGCGATCCGCATGCCGTCGATGATCGGCGCGACGATGGGTGGCGTGCTGCCGTCATCGACGATCAGCACTTGCACGGGCGACGTTTCATCGAACGAGGCGAGCGTGCGTTCCAGGTCGGCCTGACCGTTGTACGCGGGAATGAGGACGGCGACATCGGAGAGAGCGTTCATGCTGACAGGCGCAAGCGTATGTAATAGAAATTTACCGACGCCGCCGCCAGATAACCCGCAGCCAGTCCGATCAACGCGCCGTAGCCTTCGAAGCGCGGAATGGCGAACGCATTCACCGCGAACGCGACGCCGAGCGCGAGCAGCCATTTCGCGAGCAGCACGTACTTCGCCTGAAATTTCAGGACCACGAGATTGCCGATTGCCTCGATGCCCGCCGGCACCGAAAGCCACACCGCCCAGCGGAAAATTTCCGTGGCGCCCGCATAGTTCGGCCCGAAGACTCGCGTGATGATGAAGCCCGCAAGGGCGTCGAGCACGGCGGCGCCGGCGACCATCAAAACGGCGGTCAGCGCGAAGAGGCGCAACAGATTGCGCTTCAGTTGCGCGGTGTCCGTCACGCGATAAACGAACGCCGGCGCGATGGTCTGCGCCAGCATCAGCGCAAGCGCGATCCAGTTTTCGTTCAATTGCTGCGCGGCGGAATAAAGCCCGAGTTCCGCGAACGATACGCGATGCGCGAGCATCAGCCGGTCGAGTTTAAGGAACAGATACATGCAGATGAGGCCGATCCAGAACACCGTACCCGCGCTCGCGAAGTGCCTGAAAAGTGCGCGGTCGAAGTGCCAGCCGAGCCTGCCGCCGTGCCGCCGCATGTAATACACGAGAAGCACGCCGCCTATTGCCGCCGCTTCCAGCGCCCACAGCCAGCCGAAACTCGCCGCGCTCATCGCCATGCGCACGAAGGCATAGACGAGCGCCGCCTTGACGATGGCCGTGAACATGCTCGCGATCAATTGCGGCTTGCTGTAGGTCATGCTCTGCAGCCACGCGTTGATCACGCCGATGAACGGCTCGCGAAACAACATGGTGAGCGCAAGACCGGCGAGCATGGCGCCGACGAGCGGGTCGGTGAAGCCCGCCGCGATCCATGTCCAGGTCATGACGAGCGCAATCGCCGAGACCGCGATGCGCAGCACGAAGGCGCTGCCGAGCACGACGCCCGTGCGCGCGGGCGGTTCCTTCACGATGGTCGGCACCAGGATTTCCGCGCCGCAGACCCACGTGATCGGCGCGATAACGAGCAAGAGCGTATTCGCGTACTGCCATTTGCCGAACGCGTCCGGGCCGAGATAGCGCGCGAGCAGCCCCGAAATGACGATGGCGACCGCAATCTGCGTCAGCCTTTCGAGCCCGAGCCAGACGATGTTGGCGAGCGCCCGCGCGACGTCCGGATTGCCCGAGCGCGTCAACGCCTTCATGCCGCGCATACCGAGGTGTGGTCGGGCATGCCGTGTGCTAGCAAAACCTGACGGTCCGACGCTTTCGCGATTTTCGCCAGCTTCGTGACAAACGTTCGCCGCAACGGAAAATAGTTTTGTGTGGTGGCGCGCGAAGGCGCCTCATTCCCGGGCATCGAGGCGAAAGAGCGATTAGGCATTGGATTAGAATGAGCGCGCGAGGCTTTACCGCGACGCGCAGCATGAAAACGTGGAAAGCGCTGAAAGACAGCGATTATAAGTGCGAACCGAAGCTCGATCCTCGAAGCCGCGGTCGCGATGCGCAAGCACACTTGCAGGCAGAATTCGAACCGTCATCTGGCATGCGCTTGCATGCCGGCGCGTTTTACATCGATCACGTTTCGACCTGCACGCCCTCATGGCTGCATCGCCGAGAATCCATCAATCAAACGAGAAGAGGTAGCCATCTTATGACCCAGGTATCCCAATCCATTTTCAAGGCCTACGACATCCGCGGCATCGTCGGCAAGACGGTCGACAAGGACGTCGCGAAGAATATCGGCCAAGCGTTCGGCAGCGAGATCCGCAAGCAGGGCGGCGATTCCGTCGTCGTTGCGCGCGATGGCCGTCTGTCCGGCCCGGAACTCGTCGGCGCGCTCGCGGACGGCCTGCGCGCGGCGGGCGTCGATGTCATCGATATCGGCATGGTGCCGACGCCCGTCGGCTACTTCGCCGCGAGCGTGCCGCTGCCCTTGCCCGAGGGCGAGCGGCGCGTGGATTCGTGCATCGTCGTGACGGGCAGCCACAATCCGCCCGACTACAACGGCTTCAAGATGGTGCTGCGCGGCGCGGCCATCTACGGCGAGCAGATTCAGAGCCTGTATCAGCGGATCGTCAACGACGACTTCGAAACGGGCGAAGGCAGCTACACCGAGTTCGACGTCCAGCAGATCTACCTCGACCGAATCCTGTCCGATGTGAAGCCGGTGCGCGGCATGAAGATCGTCATCGATGCAGGCAACGGCGTCGCGGGCGGTCTCGCGCCGCGTCTGTTCAAGGCGCTCGGTTGCGAGCTGGTCGAACTCTTTACGGACATCGACGGCAACTTCCCGAACCATCACCCGGACCCGGCGCATGCCGAGAATCTGCAGGACGTCATGAAGGCGCTAAAGGAAACGGATGCCGAGATCGGCTTCGCATTCGATGGCGACGGCGACCGTCTCGGCGTGGTGACGAAGGACGGCCAGATGATCTATCCGGATCGCCAGCTGATGTTGTTTGCGCAGGAAGTGCTGTCGCGCAACAAGGGCGGCCAGATCATTTATGACGTGAAGTGCACGCGCAATCTCGCAAAATGGGTGCGCGAGCAGGGCGGCGAGCCGGTCATGTGGAAGACGGGCCACTCGCTCGTGAAGGCGAAGCTGCGCGAAACCGGCGCGCCGCTCGCGGGCGAAATGAGCGGTCACGTGTTCTTCAAGGACCGCTGGTACGGCTTCGACGACGGCCTTTACACGGGCGCGCGACTCCTCGAAATCCTTTCGCGCGTGGACGACCCGAGCAAGCTGCTGAACGACCTGCCGAACTCGCTGTCGACGCCTGAATTGCAGATCAAGCTGGAAGAAGGCGAAAACTTCGAACTGATCGGACGCTTGCAGAAGTCGGCGAAGTTCGAAGGCGCGGACGATGTGCTGACCATCGACGGATTGCGTGTCGAATATCCGGATGGTTTCGGTCTCGCGCGTTCGTCGAACACGACGCCGGTCGTGGTGATGCGTTTCGAGGCGGACACCGAAGAGGCGTTGAAGCGCATTCAGGAAGATTTCCGCCGCGTGATTCTGGCGGAGAAGCCGGACGCGAAGCTGCCGTTCTGATTTGGACGGAGTGGGTCTAGATGGTTGGGAAGCGGCGCGGTTGGGCAAACCGCGCCGTTTTTCATTGGGGATAAAACTCTGCCGAAATAATTTGCTCGGTCGACCAGGGCAGTTCTTCCGGGAACGCATCTAGTCCTTGTTCTTCGGCGGCTTTCGAAGCGGCATCGGCCCACGTTCCGGTGAGCCAGCCCGAGTCGCGCAACGAAGTGTTCAGACTCGGCGTCTTTTGCAGCGCGACGCCGACGGCGCGGCGCTGTTCCTTGATCGTACGCTGCCAACTCGAGCCACGACGTCCCGGTTGGTATTGCCACTTGAGAAGATGCGCAAGCAGCACGGCCATACGGCTGGAAAGCTCGCGTTGTTCGCTCTTGCCGACGTCCTCGATTTCCTCTGCGATAGGTTCCACATCGATGGCCGAGAACTTACCGGCCCGCAGCAACTCGGCTTGTTCCCGCGCCCACGCCACCACGTCCTGTTCGTAACGCGTTCCCATCGCAACTCCCTTTGTGATCGGATATCCGGTACAGCTTGCCCGGTGATCGTCAAGTTACCGGCTTTTTGGCGCCCTTAAATCGCTTCAGGAGACAGCGAGCGCCGCCGCGCGCACAACCCGCGCTAAAATCCCGTTTCCCCATCTCCATTCACCGCGAGAATCGCCCGAACGCGAATCCGCGCCTGTCCCAATCAGCGTGCAAAAGATCCTGATCGTTCGCGTGTCGTCGCTTGGCGACGTCGTTCACAACATGCCGGTCATCGCCGACATTCGCCGCCGTTATCCCGATGCGCGGATCGACTGGCTCGTCGAGGAAAGTTTCGCGAGTCTCGTCGAACTCGTCGATGGCGTGCATCGCGCGATCCCGTTTTCGCTGCGGCGCTGGCGCAAGAGTTTCGCGTCGCCCGCGAACTGGCGCGAGATCGGCAAGTTCAAGCGCCAGCTCGCCGCCGAGAAATACGATCTCGTGATCGACTGTCAAGGGCTCATCAAGACCGCGTGGGTCGCGAGCTGGGCGCGCGGGCCGCTCGTCGGCCTGGCGAATCGCACGGAAGGCGCGGGCTTTGAATGGCCCGTGCGCTTTTTCTACGACCGCCGCGTGCCGATCGAGCCGCGCACGCATGTGGTCGAACGCACGCGCCAGCTCGTGGCCGCCGCGCTCGATCTGCCGCGCCCGCAGCCCACCGACGATATCGACTTCGGCATCGATACGCGCCGTGCAACGCTCGCCATTTCAGAGCTCGGGCTGAATCTGCCGGTGCCTTATGTCGTGTTCGTGCACGCGACCTCCCGCGCCGACAAACAATGGCCCGAAGCCGCGTGGATCGAGCTCGGACAGGCGCTCGTCACGCGCGGTGCATCGATCGTGCTGCCGTGGGGCAACGAAGCCGAACGCGCGACGAGCGAGAAACTCGCGAAGGAATTCGGCGCGGCTGCCATCGTGCCGCCGAAACTCTCGCTGCCCGCGGTCGTCGGGCTGATCGATGGCGCGGCCGCGACCGTTGGCGTCGATACCGGACTGGTTCATATCGCGGCGGCGCTGAAGCGTCCGACCGTCGAGTTGTACAATTTCTCGACCGCCTGGCGCACCGGCGGCTACTGGTCGCCGAAGGTCGTCAATCTTGGCGACGCGAGCCGGCATCCCACGTTGTCCGAAGTCAAGGCAGCGCTCGCGGGCTTCGGTCTCTTGTAGCGTGCCGTGATAGCGTGCCCGTCGCGCATTACGTTTTCAGGCGCCAAGCAACTCAAGGTCGAAGGCACATGACGGAATCTCAAATCATCGAAGTCGCTTCGTGCGATTGGCACGGCAAAAATCTTTCCGTACCGCGCGAAACGCTGCTCGCCAGCGTCGAAAACGGCAAAGTCCTCTATTTTCCTAATCTGCGGTTCGAGATTGCGGGCGGCGAACAGGCGCTGCTCGACCCGCGCATAGCAGACCCGAAGCGCAAGAACATCAGCCTCGCGCCCAACGGCGGCGCGCTTGCTGGCGTGCTCGGCGACAACGTGATGCAGTCGGCGGTGCGCTCGCTCATCGCGCGCTATCAGACGAACGCGCGCTCCCTGGTGGATGGCCTCTTCCCCGAATACGACGGCAAGTTGCGCGTCGCGCCAACCAGCTTGCGGCTGCATCAGGTGGAAACGCGCGAGACATCCTGGCGCAAGGACGACAGCCGTCTTCACGTCGATGCCTTTCCGTCGCGGCCGAATTACGGCGAACGCATTCTGCGCGTCTTCACCAACGTGAACCCGCAAGGCGCGCCGCGCGTGTGGCGCGTGGGCGAGCCGTTCGAGGACATGGCGAAGCGCTTCCTGCCGAACATCAAGGCGCAGACGCCGGGCGCGGCGTGGCTCATGAATTTGCTGCACATCACGAAGTCGAAGCGCAGCGAATACGATCACCTGATGCTGCATCTGCACGACGCGATGAAAGCCGATCTCGATTATCAAAAGGTTTCGCCGCAAGTGACGATGCCGTTTCCGCCCGGCTCCGTATGGGTCTGTTTCTCCGACCAGACGTCGCACGCGGTGATGTCCGGCCAGTTCATGATGGAGCAGACGTTCTTTCTGCCCGTCAAGTCGATGGCGCGGCCTGAGCGCGCGCCGCTCGGCATTCTCGAACGTCTCAAGGGCAGGGCGCTCGTTTGAACGGCGCAGCTATCGGAGCCGGCGCGCCGCCTGCCTCGGCGGTGCTGATGAGGCTCGTGTATCGCGCGGCGTGGTGGCTCGTCGCGCCGCTTGCCGTGCTGCGCCTGTTGATTCGTTCGCGCAAGGAGCGCGGTTATCGCGAGCATATTGCCGAGCGCTTCGGTCGCGGTCCCGCGCGCCGCGCCGACGATCTCGCGCCGCTCGTCTGGGTGCATGCGGTGTCCGTGGGCGAGACGCGCGCGGCGCAACCGCTCATCGAAGCGTTGCTCAAGACGCATCCCGAAGCGCGGCTGCTCATTACGCACATGACGCCGAGCGGCCGCGCGACCGGCGAGCAGCTTTATGGCGATCGCGTCATGCGCGCTTATCTTCCCTACGACTCGCCGCGTTTCGTGCGGCGTTTTCTGCGTGCTTGGCGGCCGTCGCTCGGCATCGTGATGGAGACGGAAGTGTGGCCGACGCTCATCGACGAATGCAAGCACGCGGACGTGCCGCTCGTGCTGACGAACGCGCGCATGTCGGAGCGTTCGTTCAAGCGCGCGGCGCGTTTCGGCCGCGCGGTGCGCGAAGTGTTCGGCGGCTTTTCTCGCGTGCTGGCGCAGACGCCTTCGGATGCCGAGCGGCTCATCGCGCTTGGCGCGCGCAATGTCGCGGTGCTCGGCAACCTGAAGTTCGACATGAGCGCGCCGCCTGAACTCGTCGCACGCGGACAGGCTTGGCGCGCGGCCATCGGCAATCGGCCGGTGTGGGTGGCGGCAAGCACGCGCGAAGGCGAGGAAACTTTGGTGCTGCGCGCGTTCGCCGCGCTGAACGTGCACGATGCGTTGCTGATTCTCGTGCCGCGCCATCCGCAACGGTTCGACGAAGTATCGGCGATGATCGCGGCCGCCGGCATGAAGAGCGCGCGCCGTTCAGTGTGGGCGCCAAAGGCCGTGGCGGCGGGATCGGGCGCGGACGTGCCGGAGCCGTTGCCATCGAATGTGCAGGTTCTGCTCGGCGATTCCATGGGCGAACTCGGCGCGTACTACGCGGCGTCGGATCTGGCGTTTATCGGTGGGAGTTTGTTGCCGCTTGGCGGGCAGAATCTGATCGAGGCGTGCGCGGCGGGCGTGCCGGTGCTGATCGGACCGCATACCTTCAACTTCACGCAGGCGACCAACGATGCCATCGCGGCGGGCGCGGCGTTGCGCGTGCAAGACCCGCAGGAACTCGCGCGCGGCCTGCGCGAGTTGTTCACCGACAAGCCGCAGCGTCTCGCAATGAGCGCGGCGGCTGCGGCGTTCGCGGCGCGGCATCGCGGGGCGACGGAGCGCACGGTGTCTATTCTGGGTGCGTTGCTGGACGAGGAGAGCGACGCGGAGCGTTGAGCCAACGGCGATGACTCAGCGTGCCAGCAAGGCCGCAACGCATCGCGCGAAGCGTTCGTTACTCGCCGCGATGCCGTATTCCTCCGCGCGTTCCAGCGCGCGCGCCTGCATGTCGGCGCATAACGTGTCGTCGGTCAAGACGCGGCGCAGCGCATTGGCCATTTCATCCACGGATTCCACCGGAACCAGCAGACCGAAGCGCCCATCGCCGAGAATCTCGCGCGGGCCGGTCGGGCAATCGCTCGCGACCACCGGTTTGCCGAGCGCGAGCGCTTCGAGCAGCACCATCGGCATGCCTTCGTAGCGCGAACTCAGCACCTGCAGGCGCGCGCGGGCGACGAGCGCATGCGGATTGTTTCGATACCCCATGAAATGCACGCGCGCCGCGATCCCCAGTTCGTTGGCGAGACCTTCGAGTTCGCGGCGAAACGCGCCGTCGCCGACGATCACGAGATGTTCGACGATCTGCCCGTCGCGCACGAGTTCGGCATAAGCGCGCAACAGCGTGCGATGGTCCTTTTGAATTTCGTCGAGCCGCGCGACGGAGACGATATACGGCGCGTCGCACGGCGCTGCTTCGCTGATCTGTCCGTTCTGCCGGATGCGCTCGATATCGATGGCGTTCGGCAAAACGAAGATCCGCTTCAGCCCGCTGCCGAACATGGCGCGCGCTTCCGCCGCCATGTGATCGTTGAGCGCCGCGACGCCGTCGTAGCGCGCGAACTGCTCGGCAAGCCGGCGTTGTCGGCGCGGACGGCTGGCAAGCCTCGCGTCGAAGCTGAAATGATTCACGCCGAGCCACGCTATGTCGAACTGACCCGCAAGCCGGCGCAGCGACATGTCGTAATCGACGATCAGCGCATGCTGGCGCGCGAGCGTTTCTACACGACGCTTCACATAGGGCCGCACGACGAGCGTATTGAAGACATCGCGGCCGATGCGCCCGAGCTTGCCCAGGCGCTTCGCGTAGCGCCGCGCCTGAAAGGTGTTGAGCCACGGCTTTTCCGCGAGGATTTCGATCTTCACGTCCGGCGGCACCAGCGCGCGAAAGCGGTTTTCGAACGCGGGCGACGGGTGCATGACGGACAACGTGACGGCGAAGCGCGTGCGGTCGAAGACGCGCAGCCATTGAATCAGCGAGGACTCGATACCGCCATCGCCGAAGTCCACGATGTGGAAGAGGACGGGGACGGGCGTGGAATCGATTCCGGTTTGGCCTGGAAAAGGGTTCGTGGACGGTTGTTCGGACAAAGCAGCAGTGGGCATCATGTATCACGCTCGCAATTTCGGCGCAGGCGAACGTGAGGATCGAGGAAGCCGGTATGCTACCGCACGGGGTGTGGCGATGCAGAAAGCCGCCGGAAAATGCGGCGGAGTTACTGGCCGCGCGTCGTTGAAGATCATCATCGGACGAAGAAGGCACGTCATGGCGAGCGAATGGAAGCGGCGCATCATCGTGTTCGTGAAACGCTTCTGGCAACCGACGAGCGCGTGCATGACCTGCATGCCGGGAAGCTGGATGAACGTCATGAGCCTCGCGCACTGGACGCTGGCTTTCAAGACAGGGCTCGCCACGGGCATTCTCGCTGTGCTGATCACGTTCACGCCGGCGCGCAGGCTGTTTTTGAATCGATATGGCAATGCGCTCGTCGTCGGTGTTCTCACCATGATCGGCGACGCTTATTCGCATGCGAATCACTACGGTGTTCCGTTTCTCGAACCTTTGATGACGGGGCTGACTTCCGGTGTGCTGGCGCTCGTCGGGTGGTATTTGTTCGAGGATCGCGGGCGGCGGATACGGGCGGTTTGGAAACATGTAGCCGGACCAAGAAATCGATGACCACTCGCCCGAACGCCGCCTTCACCGCCTTGCTCGCCGCCGCGTTATTCGGCGCGACCACACCCATAGCCAAGGCGCTCCTGGGCACGCTTGCACCCTTCATGGTTGCCGGATTGTTCTATCTCGGCAGCGGCATCGGGCTTGCCATCGTGTTGGTCGTGCGGCAGACGCTTTCCGCCACACGCGTCGAGCGTGGCGACATCCGCATCCCGCGAAAAGAAACGCCGTGGCTCGTCGGCGCCATCGCGGCCGGCGGCGTCGCGGGCCCGGCGCTGCTCATGCTGGGACTCGCCGCCACGCCTGCCGCGACCAGTTCGCTGCTGTTGAATCTCGAAGGCGTGTTCACCGCCGTCATCGCGTGGGTCGTCTTTCGGGAAAACGTCGATCTTCAGGTGTTCCTCGGCATGGTCGCGATCGTCGCCGGAGGCGCGGTGCTTTCGTGGCAGCCGGGCGCGGGTGGCATGACGTCCGGTGCGCTGTTGGTCGCGGGCGCGTGCTTTTGCTGGGCCATCGACAACAATCTGACGCGCAAGGTATCGACGAACGATGCCTTCGTCATCGCGTGCGTGAAAGGGCTCGTCGCGGGGACGGTCAATCTCGGCATCGCCTGCATGCTCGGCGCGCGGCTTCCCGATGCGTCGCATACGCTCATGGCCATGCTTACGGGATTTGCCGGATATGGTGTGAGCCTCGTTCTCTTCGTGGTCGCGCTGCGCAATCTGGGCACGGCGCGCACCGGCGCGTATTTTTCGGTTGCGCCGGTTTTCGGCGTCGCGCTCTCGCTGCTTCTATGGCCGGAATCGCCCTCGATGCTCTTCTGGTGCGCCGCCGCGCTAATGACGCTCGGCGTATGGCTGCATCTGCGGGAACGTCACGAACATGCCCACACGCACGAGCCGCTCGCGCATACGCACCGGCATCGACATGACGAGCATCATCGGCATGAACACGATTTCGAATGGGATGGCGTCGAGCCGCATGTGCATCAGCATCGGCATCTGCCGATCACGCACACGCATGCACATTTTCCGGATATTCATCATCGGCACCGTCATTGACGGCGCTCGAAGCGCTTAAACCAGCAAGCCTTTCTTTTCGATGAAGCCGATTACCGTATCCACGCCATCGAGCGCCTTGAGGTTGCACATCACGAACGGACGTTCACCGCGCATCTTCTTTGCGTCGCTTGCCATCACGTCGAGATTCGCGCCGACATAAGGCGCGAGATCCGTTTTATTGATGACGAGCAGATCCGACTTCGTGATGCCCGGTCCGCCTTTACGCGGGATCTTCTCGCCGCCCGCGACATCGATCACATAGATGGTCAGGTCCGACAGCTCGGGGCTGAAGGTCGCCGCGAGATTGTCGCCGCCCGATTCGATGAAGACGATGTCCGCATCCGGAAAGCGCGACACCATGCGATCGACGGCTTCGAGGTTGATCGACGCATCCTCGCGAATGGCCGTGTGCGGGCAACCGCCCGTCTCCACGCCCATGATGCGCTCGGCGGGCAGCGCGCCCGCAACGGTCAGGAGGCGCTGATCTTCCTTCGTGTAGATGTCATTGGTGATGGCGACGAGATCGTATTTCTCGCGCATCGCCTTGCAGAGCATTTCGAGCAGCGTGGTCTTGCCGGAGCCGACCGGCCCGCCCACGCCGACGCGCAACGGCGGCAGCTTCTTGGTTCGACGGGCGGCGGAAGAATAAGCAGGGGCGTTCATGGGCGTTGTTTGAAGTGCTTTGGTTTCTGCGATCAGGAGCGGAAAAGCCGCGAATATTGCGACTCGTGCCGCGCCGACAAAATGCCGAGTTGCGGCGCGAAAGTATTGACCTGGTTCGGCGATGTCGCCAGCGCGCGGCGCACGGCGTCGTCTATCGGCGCGCGTAACGCCACGATGATGCGCTGCCCCGCAAGTTGCCCGAGCGGCACGGCCTTGAGCGCCGCGGCCGCCTGATTCTCGACCCAACTGAACGCGTAGGCGGCGAGCATCGCGTCGGGCGCGGCATCGTGCGCGAAGGCGGCAAAGGCAAACGCCGTCGGTTGCGCAATCGGCTTGATCGCGGCAAGCGTGGCGCGGCGCGCGGCATCGCCCCATTCGAGCGACGCGCACAACTGCGCAAGCGACCAGCCCATTTGCTCGGTCTCGCGGCGCAACTCCGACGACTCGCGGCTCGCGATGTATTCGTCGTTCGCCGCGGTCAAGGCGGCTTCGTCGTGCGCGTGCCAGCGTTGCAGCTGATGCGCGAGAAACGGCAGTTCGCCGCGTGCGAGCACGTTGACGAGCCCGCTTGCAATCCAGTCGCGGGCACTGTCGGCATCGTGGATGAAACCGTGTTCGATGGCCGCTTCGAGTCCTTGCGAATAGCTGAACGCGCCGATAGGCAGCGCAGGCGACGCCAGATGCAGCAGCGCGGTGAGCTCAGCGGTTTGCATCAGTGATCGTGCTTGTGCTTGTGCTTGTGGTCGTGGCCATGATCATGCGAGTGATCGTGGCCGCATTGGGAGTGATCGTGATTATGGGCATCGTGAGCGTGCTTGTGCTCGTGTTCGTGGTCATGGTCGTGCGAATGCCCGTGATGCTCGCTATAAACCTTCTGCGCGAGCGCATAGTCCTCGCCGAAGGTTTCATCGTGGCCGTGCTTGTGCCCGCCGCCATAAGCGCCGGTCTCAGGCTGAAACGGCTGCGACTCATGCCCGACGATACAACCGAGACGCCTGAGCATGTCTTCGAGCACCGGATCGGCTTCGAGCTTCAAATACTCCGCGCCGACTTCGACCGGCGTATGCCGGTTGCCAAGGTGATAAGCCGCGCGTGTCAAGAGACGCACGCTCGGCGCCCGCACGATCAGCACGTCCTCCGGCGCGGCCACCACGCGCACGAAACCGCCATCGTCCGCGACGAGCATGTCGCCGTCCGCGAGCACCGTGCCGCGCGGCATCACGAGCGCGACTTCCTCGCCGTGGTCCAGCGTGGCGGCAAGGCGGCTCTTGCAGCGCGCATCGAAGGCGAGCGTGAGCGTGGGCGCGCGTTTGACGAGTACAGGTGCGAGCTTGGCGGTAAGACGTTTATCGATAGTGCGCATGGCGTGCGTCAGAATAGGAAGTAGCGTTGCGCCATCGGCAGAACGGTGGCGGGGTCGCAAGCGAGCAGTTGTCCGTCGGCGATCACCTGATAGGTCTGCGGATCGACGCTGATGGACGGTTGCCATGCATTGTGAATCATGTCGGCCTTCGTCACATTGCGGCAGTTTTTCACGGCGACGACCTGCTTCTTCAAACCGTAGCGATCCGCAATGCGCGCTTCCGCCGCCATCTGCGAGACGAACGTCAGCGACGTCTTGCCGAGCGCGCCGCCGCGCGTGGCGAACATCTCGCGATAATGCACCGGCTGCGGCGTAGGAATCGATGCGTTCGGATCGCCCATCTGCGCCACCGCGATCATCCCGCCCTTGACGATCATCGCGGGCTTCACGCCGAAGAACGCCGGTTCCCAGAAGACGAGGTCGGCCCACTTGCCCGGCTCGATGGAGCCCACTTCATGCGCGATGCCATGCGTGATCGCCGGGTTGATCGTGTACTTCGCGACATAACGCTTCGCGCGGAAGTTGTCGTTGCGTCCGGTGTCCTCGGGCAGCGCGCCGCGTTGCACCTTCATCTTGTGCGCCGTCTGCCAGGTGCGAATGATCACTTCGCCGACACGGCCCATCGCTTGTGAATCCGACGAAAGCATGGAAAGCGCGCCCAGATCGTGGAGGATATCCTCGGCGGCAATGGTCTCGCGGCGAATGCGCGATTCGGCGAATGCAATGTCTTCCGCAATCGACGGGTCGAGGTGATGGCACACCATCAGCATGTCGAGATGCTCGTCGAGCGTGTTGATGGTGTAAGGGCGCGTGGGATTGGTGGAAGAGGGCAGCACGTTGGACTCGCCGCACACCTTGATGATGTCGGGTGCGTGACCGCCGCCCGCGCCTTCGGTGTGATACGTATGAATCGTGCGGCCCTTGAACGCGGCGACGGTGGTTTCGACGAAGCCGGCTTCGTTCAGCGTATCCGTGTGGATGGCGACTTGCGTGTCGGTGTCGTCGGCGACGGAAAGGCAGTTGTCGATAGCCGCGGGCGTCGTGCCCCAGTCTTCGTGCAGCTTGAGGCCGATCGCGCCCGCCTTGATCTGTTCGACGAGCGGTTCCGCCAAGCTCGTGTTGCCCTTGCCGAGAAAGCCCAGGTTGACCGGCCAGCCATCGGCGGCTTGCAGCATGCGTTCGAGATGCCACGGGCCGGGCGTGCAGGTCGTGGCGTTGGTGCCGGTCGCGGGACCGGTGCCGCCGCCGAGCATGGTGGTCACGCCGCTTGCGAGCGCTTCGTCGATCTGCTGCGGGCTGATGAAGTGGATATGCGAGTCGATGCCGCCCGCGGTCACGATCATGCCTTCGCCCGCAATGACTTCGGTGGCCGCGCCGATCGCGATGTTCACGTTCGGCTGAATGTCGGGATTGCCCGCCTTGCCGATAGCGAAGACGCGTCCGCCCTTGATGCCGATGTCGGCTTTCACGATGCCCCAGTGATCGAGGATCAGCGCGTTGGTGACGACGGTATCGACCACTTCGGCGGATGGGCGCTGCGACTGGCCCATGCCGTCGCGAATGACCTTGCCGCCGCCGAACTTCACTTCCTCGCCGTACGTGGTGAAGTCGCGTTCGACTTCGATGATGAGGTCGGTGTCGGCGAGGCGCACACGGTCGCCGGTGGTCGGGCCGAACATTTCCGCGTAGGCGCGGCGGCCGATGCGTAACGTCATATCGTAGGTATCCTGGTCAGAGAGGGCCCATCACGAGGCCATTGAAGCCATAGACATGGCGATCGCCCGCGAGCGCGACGAGTTCGACGGTGCGCTCCTGTCCCGGTTCGAAGCGCACGGCGGTGCCGGCCGCGATGTTGAGACGAAAGCCGCGCGCCTTCTCCCGTTCGAACTTGAGTGCCGTGTTGACTTCGTAGAAGTGATAGTGCGAGCCGACCTGCACGGGGCGGTCGCCGTGATTCGCGACGGTGACCGTAACGGTTTCGCGGCCCACGTTGAGTTCGTGCTCGCCGTCGTCGATAAAGTATTCGCCGGGAATCATGTGCTTAGGGGATCGGATGGTGGACCGTGACCAGCTTCGTGCCATCGGGGAAGGTGGCTTCGATCTGGATGTCGGGGATCATTTCGGGCACGCCTTCCATGACGTCGTCACGGCTTAGCAGCGTAGTGCCGTAATGCATGACCTCGGCGACGGTCTGACCGTCGCGCGCCGCTTCCATGAGCGCCGCCGAAATGAAGGCGATGGCTTCCGGATAGTTCAGCTTGAGGCCGCGAGCGCGGCGGCGTTCGGCTAAGAGCGCCGCGGTGAAAATCAGCAGTTTGTCTTTTTCGCGAGGGGTGAGTTTCATCGGTCAGGGACGTTGACTTCGCTTGGGGGCGGGTGATCTATGCTAGCACTGGTTCAAGGGTGGAATGGGGAATCGAGCCCATGCATCGCGGCAAACGAGCCTCACTGAATGAACCTTTGCAGCTCCACCGTCGAAGGCCGCTCGAAAATCTCTTCGGGCGCGCCCGATTCCCAGACTCGCCCCTGGTGCATGAAGACGACCTTGTCGGAAACCTTGCGCGCGAAGCGCATCTCATGCGTGACCATGATGAGCGTCATCCCGTCGCGAGCCAGGCTTTCGACGACCGCCAGCACTTCGCCGACGAGTTCGGGGTCGAGCGCCGAGGTGATTTCGTCGCACAGCAGCACGGTCGGCTTCATGGCAAGCGCGCGTGCAATGGCCACGCGCTGCTGCTGTCCTCCGGATAGCTGCTCGGGATAGGCGTCGAACTTGTCGCCGAGTCCCACGCGTTCGAGCACGCTATGGGCCGTGGCGCGCGCCTTCGCCTTGTGGATCTTTTTGACGACCGTCTGCGCGAGCATCACGTTTTGTCCCGCCGTCAGATGCGGAAAGAGGTTGTACTGCTGAAACACCATGCCGACTTTCAGACGCAACGCGCGGAGGTCGGCGCGGCGCGCATCGATATGTTCGCCATCGATCTCGATCGAACCTTCGTCGATACTTTCCAGTCCGTTCAAGGTCCGCAAGAGCGTGCTCTTGCCCGAGCCGCTTCGCCCGATGATGGCCACCACTTGCCCTTGCTCGACCGAAAAGTCGATGCCCTTCAGAACCTGATTCGAGCCGAACTGTTTTTGCAGATTGCGGGTTTCAACGAGCGGCATTCCATTTCCTTTCGAGCGTCCGTGCATAGCGCGTGAGCGGATAGCAAAGCACGAAGTAGATGATCGCAACGAGGCCGTACACGAGGAACGGCCGGAACGTCGCGTTCGAGATCATCGTGCCGGCTTTCGTGAGTTCGGTGAAGCCGATGATAGAAACGAGCGCCGTATCCTTCACCGCCTGCACCGCGAAGCCGACCGTCGGGCCAATGGCGATACGCAGCGCCTGCGGCAGGATCACATGACGCAATTGCTCGAAGTAGTTCATCGCCAGGCTGGACGACGCTTCCCACTGACCTTTCGGCACGGCTTCCACCGCGCCGCGCCAGATCTCCGCGAGATAGGCGCTCGTGAAGAACGTGAGACCCACGGTCGCCGCGAGCCACGGCGAGACTTCCACACCAATCAGCGGCAAGCCGAAGAACACGAGAAAAAGCTGCATCAGCAAGGGAGTGCCTTGAAAAATCTGGATGTAGCCCTTCACGACGGTGCGCAAAAACTCCGACTTCGACACGCGCATCACGAGCAGCGCGAAGCCGACGACACCGCCGAGCACGAACGAGACGATCGACAGCACGATAGTCCAGCGCGCGGCCAGCAACAGGTTCTCGACGATCTGAGCGAAAGTGAATTCGATCATCGCGCGGGACTCCGGCTGTTGACGAAAAAGCGCTTGCCTGCCGCGTTCAACGCCGCGCGCAGTATCAGCGCGAGCGCGAGATAAGCCGCCGTGATCAGGAAGCACGTCTCGAACGCGCGGAAGTTGCGCGACTGGATATAGCTCGCCGCGTAGGTCAAATCCGGCACGGAGATTTGCGACACCACCGCCGAGCCGAGCATGGTGATGACGATCTGACTCGTGAGCGCCGGGAACACCTTGGCGATCGCTTGCGGCAGCACGACGTGACGAAAGATCTCGCCGCGCGACATGGCAAGCGAAGCGGCCGCTTCGTGATGACCCTTCGGCACGGCGGCAATCCCCGACCGAATGATCTCGATGCTGTACGCGCCGAGATTGAGGGTCATCGCGAGAATCGCGGCGACGTATTCGCTCAAGTGGATGCCGAGCGCCGGCAAGCCGAAGAACACGAAGAACAGTTGCACGATGAACGGCGTGTTGCGGATGGCTTCGACATAGCCGCCGACGGATGCGCGCAAGCACGCCCGCGTGCTGTTGCGACCGGCCGCGCCGAGCACGCCGACGGTTACGCCGAGCACCGTCGAGACGGCCGTGAGCGCAAGCGTCGTCGCCGCGCCGCTCGCGAACATGCCCGCATAGTTCGTGAGATCGCCGAATTGGAGTTCATAGGCCATCGCTTGGGCAGTCCTCGATCAGAGGCTTGCGGGCAGCGGCTGGCCGAACCATTTCTTCGACATCGCGCCGAGCGTGCCGTCCTTCTTCGCCTGGGCGATGGCGTCGTTGACCTTCGCGAGCAGCTTCGGCTCGTTCCTGTTCAGGCCGACGAAGCACGGCGAGTCCTTGATGACGAACTTCGGTTCCGGACGGCGCGGCGGATTCTTCGCGATGATCGCGGCAGCCACGATGTTGCCCGCGGCGATCAACTGCACTTGACCCGAGAGGAATGCGGAGATGGTGGCGTTGTTGTCCTCGAAGCGCTTGATGGTGGCGTTGGGCGCCATCTGCGAGAGCGCGATTTCTTCCAGCGCGCCGCGCGTGGCGCCGACGGTCTTGCCGGTGAGATCGGCGGGACCGGTCACCTTGATGTCGGCGGGGCCGAACACGCCCTGGTAGTACGGCGCATAAGGCGCGGAAAAATCGAGGACCTTCTCGCGCTCCGGCGTCTTGCCGAGCGACGAGATCACGAGATCGACCTTGTTGGTGGTGAGATAAGGGATGCGGTTCGCGCTGTTCACCGGCACGAGTTCGAGCTTCACGTTCAACGCCTTGGCGAGCAGCGCGGCGGTATCGACGTCGTAGCCTTGCGGCTTCATGTCGGCGCCCACGAAACCGAAAGGCGGATAGTCCTCGGGCACCGCGACGCGCAGCGTGCCGCTCTTCGCGATGTTGTCGAGTGCATCGGCGTGTGCGGCGAGCGGTGTCAGTGCGAGGAGCGGGGCGGCGAGAAGCGCGGCGAACGCCGTGCGGCGGCGGGCGAGAGCAAGCTTGATGTGCATCGAAGATCCTTCGTTCTTGAATCGACCGCGTTGGAGAGCGCGGCTTCTGAAGGATGTCTCAAGCGAAAGTCATGCCATTGCGGCCCACGGCTTGTGGGCAGGAGGATCCGGCGTGGCGGCTGTATGCGCTTGCACAATCGCGGGGCGTGCGGGTGCCTGTTCTTGGTGCGTAAAGTTCGGGCGGCGGCACTGTCTTATTGAACGACATGCGGATTCGTTTCCGCTGCCATGCCATCCAGGTGAAAGTCGCGCGAAATGACTCGTGCGGCTGGATCGTAAACTCGGACGTGTCCGCTTGCTGAAAATGTGAATTTACGTCGTGCCGACGCCTCGATGCACTAATCGTAAGTACCTGTCTGGCAGAATGAGCCACCCGTCGAACGTGCCGACCCGCGCTTGAAGCTTCGCCTGTCATGGCCGCAAAGCGCCTCGTTCAATGTATCGCCACAGGCCGAATGCCGGCCATGTGTCCGCTCAACGAAGCCTCATGTTTGACCTCTATGTCTGCCGATAAAAAACGCCTGGAGTCGCTGCACGACTCTAGCGTCGTATCCTTCCCGCACACTTCCGCCTCGCTCTTTCCCGATACACCAAACCCGTTGCGCAGGTTGATCGTCGGTGGTGTCGTCGCTTCATTGACCCTGGTTCCCGCGGTCACGTTCATGCGTCCCGTCTTTGCCGCGGGCGCAAGCTCGGGTGCGGACGCCGCGACCACTCGTGCATTCGCCGATGTCTCGCGCTATCTGATCGGCGAGCGCTCGCTCGACCCGACGCAGACATCGCGACTCCTGCAAGCGCTGCTCGACGGCGATGCCGGCTTCGGCGCCGCGTGCCAGCAACTGGCGGCGTATCTCACGGCAAACAAGCCCGACCCGCTGCATCTGCAAGCGGACCTGGATGCGGCCAAGGCTTCTTATGCCTCCTTGCCGCGTCGTATCGTGACGGCCTGGTATGTCGGCGTGGTCGGCGATGGCGAACGTGCGCGCGCCATCACCTACACGACCAGCCTGATGAACCGCGTCGTCGAAGACCGCCTGCGTCCGCCGAGTTATGCCTACGGCGGTTATGGCGCTTGGCGAGTCGATCCCCGCACGGTGAGCCTGCCGCCGCTCGTGGCTCCCGCTGCCGCGCGCGTGTAGCCAGCAGAACCCGCACTGCCGGTTTTCCGGCGCCAAACACACTCCAAACGTTTCCCATCCATGCCCCGGCCCGCAGCGCACGCGCGCCGGCACTTTTCATTGCCTCGAACATGTCCTCTCAAACCAACGTGCCGAACAGCGCCGATGTCGTCGTGATCGGTTCGGGGATCATCGGTTCGCTTGCCGCGCAAAAAATGGCGCAGCACGGCGCATCCGTCTTGATCCTCGAGTCGGGTCCACGCATCACGCGCGAACAGATCGTGGCGGGCTTTCGCAACTCGCCTCGCAAGAACGACTTCATGTCGCCGTATCCGTTCTCGTCGTGGTCGCCGCATCCGGTCTACAAGCCGACCAAGAACAACTACATCGTGCAGAACGGTCCGTATCCGTACGAGCCGGAATATATCCGCGCCGTGGGCGGCACGACGTGGCACTGGGCGGCGCAGGCTTGGCGCGTCCTGCCCAACGACATGCGTCTGAAGACGCTGTATGGCGTGGGCCGCGACTGGCCGATTGCCTACGAAGACCTGGAGCCGTTCTATTTCGAAGCGGAAGTGAAGATGGGCGTCTCCGGCGCACCCGACAACGGTTCGCCGCGCAGCAAGCCGTTCCCGATGCAACCCGTGACCGAATCGTATCTGGAGCAGCGCTTTCGCGAGCGGCTTGCACCGGCGGGCATCGCGGTGATCACGAACACGACTGCACGCAACAGCCGCACATACGATGGCCGGCCAGCCTGCTGCGGCAACAACAACTGCATGCCGATTTGCCCGATCGATGCGCAATACCACGGTGGCCTTGCAGCCGATGCCGCCGAAGCCTCGGGCGTGAAGCTGCTGCCGAACGCGGTGGTCTACAAGATCGAGCACGATGCCAGCGGCAAGATCGTCGCCGTGCATTACTACACGCCTGAGAAGGCATCGGTTCGAGTGACGGCGAAGACCTTCATTCTGGCGGCGAACGGCGTTGAAAGTCCGCGCCTCTTGCTGATGTCGGCAAGCGACAAGTTCAAGAATGGTCTCGCGAACAGTTCGGGCACCTTGGGCCAGAACCTGATGGATCATCCGAGCAACTCGTTGACCTTCGACGCGCAAGACGAGGTCTGGGCCGGTCGCGGGCCGATGAGCCCGTCGTCGATCCAGTCGATGCGCGATGGCGCGTTCCGCAGTGAACACGCGGCGTTTCGCGTCGACATCGGCAATTCGTCGCAGGTGTTGTCCATTACGCAGGACCTGATCGGCAAGGGTATCTATGGTCCGGAATTCGAGAAGCAATTGCGCGAGCGCGCGGCGCATCAGGTCAGCCTGAAGAACGTGCTCGAAATCTTGCCCGACCGGCGCAACAGGATCTATCTCAGCGATCAGAAAGACGCGCTCGGGCTGCCGCGTCCGGCGGTCGAATATCGCATGAGCGATTACGTCGAGAAGGGCATGCAGGCGTCGAAAGCCTTCTACCTGAAGGTCGCCGACCTCATGGGCGGCACCAACCTGCGTCACAGTCCCGATGGCGTCTACAGCAACAATCAGCACATCACCGGCACGCTCTCGATGGGCGCGGACCCGGCCGATTCCGTGTGCGATGCCTGGGGCCGCACGCACGATCACGAAAACCTCTTCCTCGCGAGTACCGGCGTCATGCCGACTGCCGCCACCGTCAACTCGACGCTCACGGGCGCCGCGCTCGCGCTGCGCACTGTCGATCACATCGTGAAGGAAGCGCGATGAAGCACGAACACATCATGTCGCGAACAAGCGCAGTCGAACGCCATGCGTTCGTCATCGGAAGTTTCATCAAGCGTGCAATGGCGGCTGGCGTGGCTGTCGCCTCGCTTGCCATCGGGTGGATGCCGGCGAGCGCTCACGCGGAAGCCGCAGTCGATGAATCCGCGTTGATTCAGCGTGGCGAGTATCTCGCGCGCGCGGGCGATTGCGTGGCCTGTCACACGGCGACCGGCGGCAAGCCGTTCGCGGGCGGACTGGCGATTGCCTCTCCCATGGGCACCATCTGGTCGACCAACATCACGGCATCGAAGACGCACGGTATCGGTTCCTACACCGAGGCGCAGTTCGCCGATGCCCTGCGCGCCGGCAAGCGTGCCGACGGCGCACAGCTTTATCCGGCGATGCCGTACACCTCGTTTGCGAAGCTCACCGATCCCGACGTACACGCGCTTTACACGTACTTCATGAAGGCCGTGCCCGCTGTGGATAGCGCCGTGCCGCACACCGATCTGCCGTTCCCGTTCAGCATTCGGGCATCGCTCATTCCGTGGAATCTGCTCTTCGTCGACAAGGATCGCTTCAAGCCCGACCCGCAAAAGAGCGTGGAGTGGAATCGCGGCGCTTATCTCGTCGAAGGCCTTGCGCATTGCAGCGTCTGTCATACGCCACGCAATCTGCTGATGGCGGAGCAGACCTCGCGTGGCTTGGCGGGCGGTGCGGTCGGCGCGTGGTACGCGCCCAATATCACGTCCGACTCGACGAGCGGTATCGGCGGATGGAGCGAGCAGGATATCGTCGCGTACCTGAAAACGGGCGTCGTGCGGGGCAAGGCGCAGGCAGCCGGCCCGATGGCGGAGGCCGTGAATCACAGCCTGCAGTATCTGACCGATGCGGACCTCGGAGCGATCGCCACGTACCTGAAGACGGTTCCCGCCGTCCACGACGACGCCGATACGCTCGCGCTCGACGTGGCGTCCGGCCTTATCGAAGATCCGGATGCTGTCCGTCAGACGCCGTGGCCCGCCGACCCCGAACGGTTGAACGGCCCGCAACTCTACGATTCGAATTGCGCAAGTTGCCATCAGGCGAGCGGTCAAGGTACGGCCGATGGCGCGCTGCCGCCGTTGTCGCGTAACTCGGTCTTTCGCAACGGCCAGCCGAACAATGTCGTGATGTCGATTCTGCAGGGCGCGTCGCATCCGGAGTCCGCAAACCGCGCGTCTGATAGCGTCGACATGCCCGCCTTTGCAGACCGGCTGTCCGATACGCAGATCGCCACGTTATCGAGCTATTTGATGCAGCAGTTCGGGCGCCAGAATGTGCAAGTGACGGCGCAGGATGTGGCGACGTTGCGTGCCGGTGGTCGGGTCTCGCCCATGGCGAGCGCTGCGCGTATCGGGCTTGGCGTATTGATTCTCGCCGCGCTGTTTGCCGTCGTGCTGATCGTAAGAGCCCGGCGTCGAGTGCGCTAAGTCAGTGTTTCAACGAAGCGGCCGCTTGCGTCCTCACGTCGTCCAGAGCCGCAACGGCTGCGCCTTCACGCCATGCACGAGAGGCCGCAGCCGCAACCAGCATTCGGTCATCGCGCGTTGCAGCGGCTCCATCGAGTGGCTGATGGCGCGCACGATCAACACGCCAGGCGTAATGCACGATGCAGCCGCGCGCAACGTATCGTCGAAGGGCAGTTCGGCGGTGAGGGCTTCGGCGAGCGCATCGTCGCAAGCCGGACCTATCGCCCATAGCGTGCCGTAAGCGGGAAAGCGCGCGAGTCCTTGCGCCGCATCGCAAAGAGGATCGGTCGCATCGAGCAGGCTGCGTTCGAACCAGAGCGGCTTGCCATCGGCATGCGCAATGCGCGATACCGCTTCGATATGTCCATGCGTCCAGCGCTCGCCCGCCGCCGCGCGGCCAAGCAGCATTGCGTCCCAGCCGATGGCGCTCGCGCCTTCGCCGAGCGTCAGACTGAAGTCGAGCTTCACGTTCGACGATTCGAACACGATGTTGTTCTGCGGCAGCCAGTCGAGCTTCGCATGCGCGGCGAGCGCGATATCTATACGCTGCGTCGCGAGCTTGCCGTTGGCCTTGTACCACTTGGTCGAACCGGGCGTCGTGACGACGGCATGCGTGTCTTCGCCGAGCTTCACGTCGATGGAGAGCCGGTCGCCGCCCGCGACGCCGCCCGGCGGATGCACGATCACCGCGTGGCAGATGCCGTCTTCCGGATAGAGCGGACGTTGCAGCCTGAGCGGCCCTTCGTGTTTGCGATGCGAAAAGACCGTGCGCCCATGCTTCTGCTCGAAACCGAGTTCGAGCCGGCCGCGCCAGACGTTTGGATCGGCGTCGATTTGCGCGGCAGCGAGTGCCGCGTGCGATTCATGATGCATGAGCGAGCAGTGACTAGTGAACTGAGCAGACGAGGTGAGCCGCCATGTTAAGCCGAAAAGTCAGACGGCGATCAACTCTCGCACACCCTGTTCATCCATCTCGGAGCCCGCGCCGCCCGCGATGATCTCGCCGCGGCTCATCACCCAGTAGCGGTCGGCGAGTTCGCGCGCGAAGTCGTAGTACTGTTCGACGAGCAAGACCGTCATGCCCATTTCATCGACGAGTTGGCGCAGCGTCCTGCCGATGTCGCGAATGATGGACGGCTGGATGCCTTCGGTCGGTTCGTCGAGAATCAGCAGCTGCGGTTCGCTCATCAGCGCGCGGCCGATAGCCAGTTGCTGTTGCTGACCGCCCGAAAGGTCGCCGCCGCGCCGGTTTTTCATGTCCTTCAGCACCGGAAAGAGCTGATAGATGTGATCGGGAATCTTCGATGGCGACTTGCGGCTCGCCGCGCCGACCAGCAGGTTCTCTTCCACGGTGAGGCGGCCGAAGATGTCCCGGCCTTGCGGAACATAGGCGAGGCCACTCGTCACGCGCGCATGCGTGGGCATCGACGAAATCTTCTTGTCGCGCCAGGTGATGATGCCGCTGCGCGTCGGCACGACGCCCATCAAACAGCGCAGGAGCGTCGTCTTGCCGACGCCGTTGCGGCCGAGCAGCACCGTCAGCTTGCCATCGGGGACGGTCATCTTCACATCGCGAAGAATGTGGCTGCCGCCGTAGTACTGATTCAGGGATTCGACTTCTAGCATGGGTGCCTTGGGCTTCGCTCTGGTGATCTGTGCGGGCGGTGAGATCAGCGTCCGAGGTAGGACTCGATCACCGCTTCATCGCGCTGAACGTCTTCCAGCGTGCCCTCGGCGAGCACGCTGCCTTCGGCCATGACCGTGACCTTGCCATCGGCGCCCGCGAGCGCGGCGACGAACTCCATGTCGTGTTCGACGACCATCATCGAACAGGAGCCGCGCAGTTTGTTGAGCAGCTCGGCAAGTTCCATGGTCTCGTGATCGGTCATGCCGGCAGCGGGTTCGTCGAGCAGCAAGAGGGCAGGCTGCTGCATCAGCAACATGCCGATCTCGAGCCGCTGCTTTTGCCCGTGCGACAACTCGCCCGCGAGCCGCGTGGCCTGATGATGAAGGCGAATCAGCTCCAGTGTCTCTTCGATACGTGCCTGCGCCGCGCGGTCGAGCCGCGAACGCAGCGACGCGAACCAGCGCTTGTCCGTTTTCATCGCGAGTTCGAGGTTCTCCCACACGGGATGATTCTCGAACACCGTGGGCTTCTGAAACTTCCGGCCGATTCCAGTACGCGCGATCACCGGCTCCGACATGCGCGTGAGGTCGAGTGTCTGTCCGAGAAAGACCTTGCCCGTATCGGGACGCGTCTTGCCGGTGACGACATCCATCATCGTGGTCTTGCCCGCGCCGTTCGGGCCGATGACGCAGCGCAGTTCGCCCACGTCGATCGACAAGGTCAGTTTGTTGAGCGCTCGAAAGCCGTCGAAGCTCTTGGTCACGTCTTCGAGGTAGAGAATGGTGCCGTGCGATACGTCGATCTCGCCGGGCGCGAGCACATGGCCGAGCCCGGTGATGCCGTTCATGTTGCGTTCGTTCGATTCCTCCGATTGCGGCAACGGCGGCAGATCGACGATCAGTGCGTTATGTGCGGTCATTCTGCGGCGTCTCCTGCGTGAGCCTTCTTGCGGCGCGCCATGTCGATGAGTCCCATGATGCCGTTCGGCAGAAGCAGCGGCACGAGCGTGAAGATGAGGCCGAGGAAGAACAGCCAGTATTCCGCGAAATAAGCGGTGAAGAAGCTCTTCGCGCCATTCACGGCGAACGCGCCGATGATCGGGCCGATGAGCGTTCCGCGTCCGCCTACCGCAACCCAGATCGCCATTTCAATGGAATTGGCGGGCGACATCTCGCTCGGATTGATGATGCCGACTTGCGGCACATAGAGCGCGCCGGCAATGCCGCACAGCACCGCCGACACGGTCCAGATGAAGAGCTTGTATGCGAGCGGGCTGTAGCCCAGGAACATGAGCCGCGTCTCGCCGTCGCGCACGCCGGTCACCACGCGTCCGAGCTTCGAGGTGACGATCCAGCGCGCCGCGAGAAACGCGAGCACCAGCACCGCGAACGTGATGAGAAAGAGGCCGGTGCGCGTGCCCGGATGCGTGATCGGAAAGCCCGCGATGCGCTTGAAGTCGGTGAAGCCGTTATTGCCGCCGAAGCCCGTTTCATTGCGATAGAAGAGCAGCATCGCGGCGAAGGTCATGGCTTGCGTGATGATTGACAGATACACGCCCTTCACGCGCGAACGGAACGTGAAGAAGCCGAACACCCACGCGAGCACGCCCGGCACGAGCACGACGAGCAAAAGCGCATACCAAAGATGCTCCGTGCCTTCCCAAAACCACGGCAGCTTGTGCCAGTCGAGAAACACCATGAAGTCGGGCAGGTCGCTCTGATACGTGCCTTCGCGACCGATCGAGCGCATCAGGTACATGCCCATTGCGTAGCCGCCGAGCGCGAAGAACAGCGCGTGACCCAGGCTCAGAATGCCGCAGTAGCCCCACACGAGATCGAGCGCGAGCGCGCCGATGGCATAGCACATCAGCTTGCCGATGAGCGTCATCGCATACGCGGACAGATGGAACGTGCTCGTTTCCGGCAGCACGAGCGCGGAGACCGGCACGACGATGCCCATCGCGATGATGAGCGCGATCAGCGCGATCCAGCCGTTGCGCGGCAAGAGCGCGGCGCGCGGCGGCAGGCCGAGCGCGAAGCCCGCGCGGGCGGCGTTCTCGTCGGGTTGCGGCGCGACGTCGAGATTGGCCGAGAGATTGGTCGAGGCAGTCATGGGATCAGGCCTCCGCGCTGCGGCCCTTCAGGGCGAACATGCCTTGAGGACGCTTCTGAATGAACAGCACGATCAGCACGAGCACCGCGATCTTCGCGAGCACCGCGCCCCAGAACGGCTCGATCGCCTTGTTGACGAGACCCAGTCCGAAGCCGCCGATCACCGTGCCTGCAAGTTGACCGACGCCGCCGAGCACCACGGCCATGAAGGAATCGATGATGTAGCTCTGCCCGAGATCCGGTCCGACGTTGCCGATCTGCGAAAGCGCGCAGCCGCCGAGTCCCGCGATGCCCGCGCCGAACGCGAATGCATACGAATCGACACGCGAAGTCTTCACGCCGACGCACGCGGCCATGCGGCGGTTCTGCGTGACCGCGCGCACGAAAAGCCCGAGCCGCGTGCGCGTGAGCACGCCCCATGCAATCGCCACGACGGCGAGCGAGAAGGCGAGAATGGTGAGCCGGTTATACGGCAGGATCAGATTCGGCATGACGGCAATCCCGCCGCTCATCCACGAAGGATTGGTCACCTGCACGTTCTGTGCACCGAAGAGCGTGCGCGTCGCCTGAATGAGGATGAGGCTGATACCGAAGGTCGTCAGCAGCGTTTCGAGCGGACGTCCATAGAGATGCTTCAATACGAGGCGCTCCAGCACGATGCCGACGAGCGCCGCCGCGGCAAACGACGCGGGTACGGCAAAGAGCGGATACCAGTTGAACGCGGCAGGCGCGTAATGCTGCACGAGGTTCTGCACGACATAAGTCGCGTAGGCGCCGATCATCAAAAACTCGCCGTGCGCCATGTTGATGACGCCGATCAGACCGTACGTGATGGCAAGACCGAGCGCCGCGAGCAACAGCACGCTGCCGAGCGAAAGGCCCGCGAACAGCGTGCCGAAGATTTCGCCGCGATGCTGAATCGAATCGAGGTCTTCGATGCCCGCTTGCGCCGCGGCCCGCACGCGGTCGTCGGGTTCGTTGAAGGTGCCGTCCGCTTTCTTCGCGACGAGCGGACGCAGCAATTCGTACATGTCGAGATCGTGCCGCGCGGCGACGAGCTTGACCGCGTCCAGTCGCTTGACGACGTCGGCGTCGTGCAGGGCGGTCATCGCCCAGAGCGTGTCGAGACGCTTCTTGAGCTCGGGATCGGTTTCGCCGGCGCGTGCGCGGTCGATCAGCGGCTTCATCGACGGATCGGGATTCTTCAGGAGCGCGGCCACAGCATCGCGACGCTTGGCGATATCCGGCGAAGCGAGCTGCAAGCCCGACAATGCGCCGTTCACTTTCGTGCGCAGGATGTTGTTGAGCGTGATCGCCTGCGCGTCGGGCGCTTCGACGACCTTGCCGGTAAGCGGGTCCTTGTTGCCGTCGTCGGTCTGCAGATAAACGTGGCCATTGTCGGTGGCGACGAGCGAGCCGTCCGCGAGCGCGGAGAGCACGGCGACCGAAGGCGCATCCGCGTTGGCGATCAGCTTGTCGATGGCCGCGGACTTCGCCTCGAAGTCGTCGGCGGCGAGCGGCGCGAGATCGTCGCTGGTGAGCGCATGCGCGGAGAACGGCGCGAGCGCGATGAAAAGCGCAAGCAGCATACGCGGGAAGAGGCGGGCGAACGAACCGGTCATGGTGGCCTTTCTGATGGTGACTGGCCGCGCGCGATGACACGCGCGGCCCTTTCCTCGACTCGATAGGTTAGGCCGTGCGCGTGCGCGCGCGGCGCAGGAACGAGGGAATCGAGCTGACCACGTCCGGCTTGCCCTGATTGCCGGCGATATACGGGCTCCACGGCTGCGCGCGGATGGCGGTCTTCGTCTTCCACACGACGTTGAACTGACCGTCGCCGCGAATTTCGCCGATCATCACGGGCTTGTGCAGATGGTGGTTGCCATCCATCGTCAAGGTGAAGCCCGAGGGCGCGGCGAAGCTCTGACCGATCATCGCGACGCGCACCTTGTCCACATCGGCGCTCTTCGCTTTCTCGACCGCCTGCTTCCACATGTGGATGCCGACGAAGGTCGCTTCCATCGGATCGTTGGTCACGCGCTTGTCGCCGCCCGGCAGATTCTGCGCCTTGGCGTACGCGAAGAACTCCTTCTCGAACTTCGTGTTGTTCGGGTTCTTCACCGACATGAAGTAGTTCCATGCGGCGAGGTGGCCGACGAGCGGCTTCGTATCGATACCGCGCAATTCTTCTTCACCGACCGAGAACGCGACCACGGGCACGTCCGTCGCCTTCAGGCCTTGATTGCCGAGTTCCTTGTAGAACGGTACGTTCGAGTCGCCGTTGATCGTAGAGACGACAGTTGTCTTTCCCCCTTGGGAAAAGGTCTTGATGTTCGCGACGATGGTTTGATAGTCGCTATGTCCGAACGGTGTGTAGACCTCTTGAATGTCCTCATCCTTGACTCCTTTCGAATGAAGGAAGGCGCGCAGGATCTTGTTGGTCGTGCGCGGATACACATAGTCCGTGCCGAGCAGGAAGAAGCGCTTGGCACTGCCGCCTTCCGCGCCCATCAGATATTCGACGGCGGGAATCGCTTGCTGGTTCGGCGCCGCGCCCGTGTAGAACACGTTGCGCGACATCTCTTCGCCTTCGTACTGCACGGGGTAGAAGAGCAGGCCGTTGAGTTCCTCGAAGACCGGCAGCACCGACTTGCGCGACACGGACGTCCAGCAGCCGAACACGACGGCGACCTTGTCCTGCGTCAGAAGCTGACGGGCTTTTTCGGCGAAGAGCGGCCAGTTGGACGCCGGGTCCACGACCACCGGTTCGAGCTGGCGGCCGTTCACGCCGCCGCTCTTGTTGATATCGGCAATGGTCATGAGCGCCGTGTCTTTGAGCGACGTCTCGGAGATGGCCATGGTGCCCGACAGCGAATGCAGGATGCCGACTTTGATCGGACCCGTATCGGCGGCTTGCGCCTTGGTGATCGGAAGCTGACCCGCGAGGGCGAGCGCGCCCGACATGGAGCCGAACTTCAGCAGACTGCGTCGTTTCATTTGTGTGTTCCCCTTGCCGATGTGTATTTGCTTGACGTGGTGTGAGCGTCGACGCCCGCGACCAGCAAGGGGGTTCTGCAAGTGCTATGCCAATCGGGGGCTTTTGACCGATGGCTATGGGTTTGCGGAGTTTTTGGGAAGGAATTACAGCGTGACGGAGGCGTCTGGCGCGGTTGCTTTTGGTGCATCGTGGCGAGGTGTGCGTCGTCGTGGTGCGCGGGTGCTTTATACAAGGAGCGACTCTGTCCTAAGCAGTTTGAGGATTATCTGAAATGTCCGCGGAAAAGCGATTCCGCCCTGCGTTTCGTTCCGGTTTTCCGCAACAATCCGGCACTACCGTAATCAGCAGGTAGCCTTGCCGAGTCCACCAATGATCATTAGCCCCCCTTTACTTCCCGTCGAAGGCCTGATCACGCCCATAGAAAAATGGAAGACCGATCCAATGATGGATAAGGTCGATGACTTCGAGTTATCGCATAGTGGTGTTTTCCCAATCGCATTCGATCGACGCTGGCATTGCGGCATGCATCTGGTGCCTTTCGCGGGCGATGGTCAACTCGAACCGGTGCGGGCGATCGCAGATGGAGAAGTCGTTGCTTATCGCGTCGCTTTGAAGGCCGTCTCGGATGGCCAAACAAATTCCGACGGCAGCCTTGCGCTCAACAGCAACATCGGCTTCGTGCTGCTCAAACACGTGACCGAAACAGGCGAAGGCCGCACCATCACCTTCTATTCGCTTTACATGCACTTGCTTGACGTCATTAGCACCAATGCGCTTGCGTCGCAGCCAAATAATCCGATGCCTGAGAGTTCCCCCGGTGCGCTCGCCGCTTGGCTGCTCAGGGAGACAGAAGGCGTGCAAGCGGGCGGTGGAAAGAAGGTTTATCGGAAGGATCGCCTGGGTTTTGTCGGCCAAAGTCAGGGTGAGAAGCATCTGCACTTTGAGATCTTCATGACCGAGGCGGATTTCACCGCGTGGTTCGATCAGGTGGGGCATAAGGTTGCGTTGGGTGATGCACAGCCAAACACGCCAGCGTCGAAGGACTATTGGGGGCACACATACTTTGTTATTCCAAAGGGCTCCACGTTCATGAGCACGCCGCCGGGCCAAGGAAACCTGAAGACGAAAGGTCGCACACCCAAGCTGCTTTTCCCCGCACTGAACGCAGGCGCTTTGGATGCCAACAGCACGCTTTACGTCGAGACGTACTTTAGCCGGGGCGAGCGTTTCATGCGTGCGTGGATTGACAAGGGCGATCGAAAGCTTGTTTCGCTGACTCCGGAACCTGTGCAGGATGAATTCGCGGAGTATGAATATGACCTTTACGAGCGCGCAACCACGCTATACGAAGCGTGCCCAAGCGAAGGCTATGAGTTGCTCCGTTTCGGCCGCATCCTGAGCACGGATACACCGACCTTGCCCGCCGGCAATCGAGCTACTTGGGTCGAGGTACCGTTTGCTCAAGGTACGACGGGCTATATCGACGTGAATTTGGCCAGCATTCAAAAGCTGTCGGATGCAGACTTCCCTTTCTTCATGGGCTGGCAGAAAATCGAGGAGGGCAATACGCCGTTCAATCAAGAGGGGTTTTGTGGCTATGACGAGCTTTGCACGATTGCGGGTGTGACCGATACACGCCTAGCGTTACATGCCCAAACACCAACGGAGTTCGACCATGACCAGCGACTGGCGGCTTATGTGCGTGGCGAGGCGGAAGTGCGAGTCAAGCTCAAGGGCTTTATTTGTCACGCCAAAAGCGAATGGGATACGAGCAACAATGAGGAACGCTTCCGTGCGCTGAATGAACCGAATGGATTCTTTGGTAAGCGCAAGGAGACCGATCCGCGTGGCTACGAAAACTTCCTCAGCTTCGTCAAGCAGTTTCAGTTTATAAAGCAGACGCCGCTAGGCGAGGCGAATAAGCTTTGGTTTTTTCATCCGACGGCGTTTATTCGACACTTTAGGAAGTGTGCGTGGTTGAGTGAAAAAGAGTTCAAGCAGCTAGTACCATCTTTTACGGTCCGTAAGCACGGCGGGCAAACATTGTGGGAGCTAGTCCCAGGCACTTTCACTAGCGGAAATATCTTCAAGAACCAGCGAGTCGTTTTAAATCGCATGATGTGCACCTACGGCATCAACACGCCGTTACGTATGGCAAGTTTTTTTGGCAACGCTATTCAAGAATCTCAATGGTTGCAACTGCTGGAAGAGGGCTCTCCTACAACTCAAAGATATTACCCTTGGTTTGGGCGCGGCTTCCTACAGCTGACATGGGCAAGCAACTACCTCGACATTGGGATTTTCACGGGCGAGCATCACAAATCCCGTCAGCTGTACGTGTACAACTTCTCACTGCGCAGCGAGCGGCAGATCGTTCACGGAGCAACGATGTTTGGCAAGCCACTGAGACTGCTCTTACACCTGACATGCATAAGTGGCGGGCAAACGTCTCGCTTCCGGATCAGTCGGATGCCGCGTTGAGCGCAGGCTTTTACTGGGTGAAGCTGCGGATGGCCAGGTATGCCGATGAGCCGCATGTACTGGAGCGAGTAGGGCTTACCGCAAATCGACGTGCGCATAGTTACTACCGCAGCGCTAGTTTTTGGAAAGCATCGGCATCGGTGAACTTGCCAGGGGCAATCGATAGTCTCTATTCGATACGGCTTAACGGATTTGAGGCGCGCTGTATGGCTTACAACGTGGCTCTCGCAGTCTTATCCGAAGTGAAATTCCCGATCGCGCCGGGTCAGGCGGCAGACGCGCCAGATTACGATATTCTGCGAAGAGGCCAAAGATGAATAAAAAATTATGTCTGCTATGTGGCTCTAAAGCTTGCCAGTTAATCGCAAAAGGCTTGGCCATCTGTTTCATTGCTCTCGGGCTGCACAGCGCTTCATCCGCAAAGTCTGAACCAAACGAGCGAAAGGAATTACTTGTTAGCAGCGGTAACCATCATTGTTCCATTGGATTCAAAGATCCTTACGGAGGATGGATATCCGGCAACAGCTATGCGGTAGACGACTTGCCGTACAAAAAAACCGGCATCGGGAGTCTTGCAATTACCTTCGTTTGTCTAAGTTCGTCCGATGCGGGCTCAATTCGCGACTACACCTTGGCTCGATATGACGCACAGAAAGGACGTTGGTTCAGGGATTTATCGGGGGTGTCTGCACGCGACAAGAAGGTGTTGGTTCCGGCTGTGCAGTGGCTTTCGGTAAAGGCTGTTGGAAGTTCCGGTTTAGTAGTGCTTCAGCGCATGATCGTCGGTGATCCGCAAAATCGAAGTGTCTCATTAGGGTTCTGTTTGCTTCGCGCAGCCGTGGCCCTGTGCGGCAGCGCACCCGTCGTGGCGGTACCTCGCTTTAGCAAGACCGGAGTAATACCGGAGGCGTTGAAGATTATCGAGTCGATCGAGTTCCTCGACACGCCCGGCAAGACTCCTACATAGGAGCTTATAAAGCGCGGGAGTGCGATGCATCATCGCGGCGACGTACCGCCTGCGCCATTAGGAGGGCCGCCTCGTTTGCACGGCGGCTCTCCTTCGATTCACCGATTGACCATTCGCGCAGGCACGCTCAGCACGAGCAGCGCGCCCACGATCAGACAGCCGGCCAGCATATACATGCCGCTTGCGTTCGATGCCGTGGCTTGCTTGAGCCATCCCACGAGATACGGGCTCAGAAAGCCCGCGAGATTGCCGAGCGAATTGATCATCGCGATGCCGGCGGCCGCGCCCGTGCCCGCGAGGAACGCAGTCGGCAGACTCCAGAACAACGGCAAGGTCGTGAGAATGCCCATGGTCGCAAGCGTGAGTCCGAGCATGGCAAGCGGCGTGTTCGCCGACCACACGACCGAGAGCACCAGCCCCAATGCGCCGATGAACGCCGGAATGGCGATATGCCAGCGCCGCTCGCCGCGCTTGTCCGCGCTGCGCGCGACCAGCAGCATGCCGATCACCGCCGCGCCGTAGGGAATCGCGGAGAGGAGGCCGACCGTGAGCGCATCGGAGACGCCGGTGGCCTTGATGATCGTCGGCAGCCAGAAGCTCACGCCATAAAGACCCATCACGAAGGAAAAGTAGATCAGGCTCATCAGCCAGACTTTCGGGCTCGACAGAATCTTGCCGATGGGCATGTCCTCTTTCTCGACGTTATCGGCGGCGATATTGCGTTCGAGCAACGCTCGCTCGTCGGCCGTGAGCCACTTCGCTTTCGAGATGCGGTCGTCGAGTTTGAAGAACACGACGAATCCAACGACGATCGACGGAATGCCTTCCAGCAATAGCAGCCACTGCCAGCCATGCCAGTCGTTCGTGCCATCGAAACGCTTCATGATCCAGCCCGACACCGGCCCGCCGATCAACCCCGACAACGCGATCGCCGTCATGAACAGCGTCGTCATGCGCCCGCGCCGTTGCGCCGGAAACCAGTACGTCAAATAAAGAATGATGCCGGGAAAGAAGCCCGCTTCGGCCACGCCCAGCAGAAAGCGCATGACGTAGAACATGGTCGGCGTGGTGATGAACATGGTGAGCGCGGAAATGACGCCCCACGAGATCATGATCCGCGCGATCCACACGCGCGCGCCGACGCGATGAAGAATCACGTTGCTCGGTATCTCGAAGATGAAATAGCCGAAAAAGAAAATGCCCGCGCCGAAGCCATAGACGGCATCGGAGAGGTTCAAATCGGCGGCCATCTGCAGCTTGGCGAAGCCGACGTTCACGCGGTCCAGATACGCGACCACATAACAAATGAGCAGAAGCGGCGAGAGCCGCCATGCGACCTTCTTGTAGGTTGCCTCCTCGAATGCGGAAGGCGTGCCCGTGGCGGGGCTTTGCACTGAATCGGCGGTGCGGGCCATGTCGTCTCCTCTTTCTCTTGCGCGTTCGGGTTCGTTCGATGATTACAGACGCGTAAGGATTCTAGCTGCCAGGCGGCAAGCCGAGGCGAGGGTTTCGGATCGGGGAAAACACGGATGAACGTGTGGCGTGCAACGTCCGGCGATCCTCCCGCCAAGGCAAGCGAAAGGGCGCGCAGGCGCGTTTGGCTATAATGCCCGGGTTGCACTTCGCTGCATCCACGCCGCCTCGCGCGACCGCGCGAATGCGCAGAAACGCGGCCACCGCGCCGAAGAGAATGCCTCGCGCGCGCGGCGCTGACAGATTTCCGAACTCAACTTCATCAGAGAGCGCTCATGAGCTTCAACAACGTACCTTCCGGCAAGGATCTTCCGCAGGACTTCAACGTCATCATCGAGATTCCCGCGCAGAGCGATCCGGTGAAATACGAAGCGGACAAGGACATGGGCCTGCTCGTCGTCGACCGCTTCATCGGCACCGGCATGCGCTATCCGGCGAATTACGGCTTCATCCCGCAGACGCTGTCGGGCGACGGCGACCCGGTCGACGTGCTGGTCATCACGCCGTTCCCGCTGCTCGCAGGCTCGGTGGTCCGCTCGCGCGCGCTCGGCATGCTGAAGATGACCGACGAATCCGGCGTCGACGCGAAGCTGATCGCCGTTGCACACGACAAGATCTGCCCGATGACGGCAGATCTCAAGTCGATCGACGACGTGCCCGAGTACCTCAAAGACCAGATCAAGCATTTCTTCGAGCAATACAAGGCGCTGGAGAAGGGCAAGTGGGTGAAGGTCGAAGGCTGGGACGGCATCGAAGCCGCGCACAAGGAAATCTCGGAAGGCGCGGCTAACTTCAAGAAGTAAGCCTGGCTTTCGCGCGTCGCGTTGCGTAGACGCGATGCGAGTGGTCCGCACGGCCGCGCTCGATGCGCGGCCGTTTCAATTTGCGGGCGCGTCGTGGGCTTCGTCCAGGTTGTCATCCACGACGGCGACAGCGGGCGGCGGCAGCACGGAATCGAGCGTGCGCTCGCCGGCGATCAACGCGCGCTTTTGCCGCGCGGTGAGCTGCTTCACCCAATATTCGGCGCGCAACGCCTCCGATCTTCCCTGCAGTTCGAACGACGCCACGACGCGCAGCGGCTTGCGCGCGCGTGTATAACGCGCGCCCCTGCCGGCGGCATGCGCGACGAAGCGCGCTTCTACATCCGTGGCGATGCCCGTGTACAGGCTGCCATCGGCGCATTCGATGAGATAGAGAAACCAGGGCATGGCCGGGATTATCGCCGAATCGGCGCAACCTTCGAGAGCGGCCACGCCCGACTAAACGACGAATTAAAACTTGCGCGAGAATAGCCGTTCATGCCCGCAAGGGCAAAACTCATCATTCGAGGTCTTCCGTTGAATCGCGAAGTCGAAATCCAGGTAGTCGACACGCTAGAGGACATTTCGCCCGAGGAGTGGAACCGCCTCGCGGGCGCGAATCCCTTCGTCAGTCACGGCTTCCTGTCGGCGTTGCAGGACACGCATTGCGCGGTCAAGCGCACCGGCTGGCGGGCGCATCACCTCATTCTGAAGCGCAACGGCGTCTTCGCCGGCGCCATGCCGCTTTATCTCAAGTCGCACTCGCGCGGCGAATATGTCTTCGACCACGCCTGGGCCGATGCCTTCGAACGCCACGGCGTGCGCTATTACCCCAAGGCGCTCTCGGCCGTGCCGTTCTCGCCGGTGACGGGTCCGCGTCTCATCGCGGCCGAACACGCGGATCGCGTGCTGCTCGCGCGCGGTGCGATCGAGCTTACGCGGCAACTCGACATCTCGTCGCTGCACGTGCTGTTTCCGCATGCACAGGACATCGAGGCGCTGAAGGACGCGGGCTACATGTTGAGAGAAGGCGTGCAGTTTCATTGGGAGAATCTGCCGGGCGCGGGCTACGAGAATTTCGACGCGTTTCTCGCCACCATGAGCCACGACAAGCGCAAGAAGGTGAAGCAGGATCGCCGCCGCGTGACCGAAGCGGGCGTGACTTACAAGTGGCTGCGCGGCCGTCAGATCGACAAAAGCGCGCTCGACTTCTTCTATGGCTGCTACGAGAACACGTACAAGGAGCACTGGAACGCGCCGTATCTGACGCGCGAGTTCTTCGGTCAAATTCACGCCGATGCGCCCGACAACATGCTGCTCGTCATCGCCGAAGCGGACGGCGAGCGGCTCGCCTGCGCGCTCAACATGATCGGCGGCGACACCATGTATGGCCGCTACTGGGGCACGCGCGAGTTCGTTTCGGGGCTGCATTTCGAAACCTGCTACATGCAGGGCATCGCGTATTGCATCGAGCACGGGCTGGCGCGCTTCGAAGGCGGCGCGCAGGGCGTGCACAAGATGTCGCGCGGCATGTTGCCCACGCCGACATGGTCCGCGCACTGGATCGCCGACCAGCGCTTTGCTCATGCGATCGGCGAGTTTCTCGATGAAGAAACCGCCGCGATGACGCAGCATATCGAGGAACTCGAAGCGCATACGCCATTCAGGAAGATGGCGACGGATTGAAGCGTGCGGCATGATGACGAGTATCCAAAGGATACGCAAACAATGAAAACCGAATTCCTGAACCTCTACAGCCATGGTTTCGCGCGGGTTGCCGTCGCGGTGCCGGAATGCAAGGTGGCCGATCCATCGTTCAATGTCGGAGAGACCATCGCGCTCGCTCGGCAGGCCGCGCAAAACGGCGCCGTGCTGGTCGCGTTTCCCGAGCTGGGGTTGTCCGCTTATTCGTGCGAAGACCTGTTCCATCAGGACGCGTTGCTCGTCGCGTGCGAGCGCGCGCTGGCCGCGCTGGTGGAAGAGTCCCGCTCGCTCGATATCGTCATGGTGGTTGGCTTGCCGTTGCGCGTCGATCACGCGTTGTACAACTGCGCGGCCGTGGTGTCGTCCGGGCGCGTGCAGGGCGTGGTTCCCAAGAGCTTCCTGCCGAATTACGCGGAGTTTTACGAAGCGCGCCAATTCAGTGCCGCCGATTGCGCGTTGGTCGACGAGATCCATCTGCTCGGCGCGAAGGTTCCCTTCGGTTCATCGCTGCTGTTCGATATTCCGTCGATTCCGTATTTCCGCTTCCACGTGGAAATCTGCGAGGACGTCTGGGTGCCCATTCCGCCATCGTCGTTCGCCGCGCTCGCGGGTGCGACGGTGCTCATCAATCTGTCGGCATCGAATATCGTCGTCGGGAAATCGTCGTACCGGCATCAACTGGTCGGGCAGCAATCGGCGCGATGCATCGCGGCGTATCTCTATTCGTCGGCGGGCAAGGGCGAATCCACCACGGATCTCGCGTGGGACGGGCAGGCGCTCATCTACGAGAACGGCGAGCAGCTCGCCGAGTCGGAGCGCTTCAGCGACGCATCGCACGTCATTTTCGGCGATGTCGATGTCGAGCGGCTGTCGCGCGAACGCATGCATCAGACGACCTTCGCTCAGTCGGCGCGCAGACATCAGGAAGAGGCGCGCAAGTTCCGTATCGTGCGATGTGAAGTGGCCGTGCCCGCGGCGTCCGTGTTGCCTCTGCAACGTGCGGTGCCGCGCTTCCCTTACGTGCCGATCGACGCGAGCAGACGCGACGAGCGCTGCATGGAGGTCTACAACATTCAGGTTCAGGCGCTGGTGCAACGGCTCGCTTCGAGCAATATTTCGAAGGTCGTGATCGGCGTCTCCGGCGGGCTCGATTCGACTCATGCCTTGCTCGTCTGCGCCAAGGCCATGGACCGGCTCGGCCTGCCGCGCACCAACATTCTCGGCGTGACCATGCCCGGTTTTGCGACCAGCGAGCGCACGCTCACCCAGGCGCGCCGGCTGATGGACGTGGTTGGTTGTTCGGCATCCGAAGTGGATATCCGGCCGAGCTGCATCCAGATGCTGAAGGACCTCGGTCATCCGTATTCGACGGGCGAGGAACAGTACGACATCACCTTCGAGAACGTGCAGGCGGGCGAGCGCACGAACCATCTGTTCAGGCTCGCGAACTACAGCAATGGCATTGTGATCGGCACGGGCGACTTGAGCGAACTGGCGCTCGGCTGGTGCACCTACGGCGTCGGCGATCACATGTCGCACTACGGCGTGAACGCCAGCGTGCCGAAGACGCTCATCACGCATCTCGTGCGATGGGTGGCCGAGACGGCGCAGATCGGCAACGACGGCGCCGATGTGCTCAACGATATTCTCGCCACCGAGATCAGCCCCGAGCTCATTCCGGGCAAGGTGAAAGGCGCGCTCGAACAGAAAACCGAGAGCGTGATCGGGCCGTACGAGCTTCAGGACTTCAACCTTTACTACATTCTTCGCTTCGGTTTCCGGCCGTCGAAGGTGGCATTTCTTTCATCGACGGCGTGGGGCGACAAGGACGCGGGCGCGTGGCCTGCCGATGTCGACCTCGTTCATCACGAATACGACCTCACGCAGATCAAGAAGAACCTGCGCATCTTCCTGTATCGCTTCTTCAAGCTGAGTCAGTTCAAGCGGTCGTGTATTCCGAATGCGCCGAAGGTGGGAACGGGCGGTTCGCTCTCGCCGCGTGGAGACTGGCGCGCGCCGAGCGATTCGGAAGCTACGGTCTGGCTCGATGATCTGGAGAATATTCCTGACGCGTCGTGACGTTCGTTGCACGCAGAAAGGGCGTCGTATGCGCGATGAATGCACACGACGCCTTCGAAACCTTCAATCCCGTGGCAACTCGATCACCGCGCCCGACTTCGCCGCGGCCACGATAGCTTCCGTCACGCGCAGGTTCCTGAGCCCGTCGCGGGCCGATACCAGCGGCGCCGCCTCGCCGCGCGTAACCGCGCCGAAGTGCTCCATCTGATGCTTGATGGGGTCGTCCCGCACCATGCCGACGACACCCGCTTCGAACGGCTTCCACCACGAACGGTCTTCATCGCGCGGATAGGTTTTCAGACGCATGGTCGGAATGGCGAGGCTGCCGTTGGTTCCCGCGACGAGATAGCAATCCTCGTCGGCGTAACTCGCGTAAGCCTTGTTCTCTTCGGAGGTCTGCTCCCAACTGCGCGCGCTCGCCGCCGAATCCGAAAGCAGGAACGTGCCGAGCGCGCCGCTTTCGAAGCGCAGATTAATCGCGACCGTATCCTCGACGGCAAAGCCGCGCGCCGCATGCGATAGAAACGCCTGCACCGCGACGATCTCGCCGCAAAGCATGCGCAGGTTGTGAACCTCGTGGATCATGTTGAGCAGGATCGGGCCGCCGCCAGGCTCGCGACGCCAGGGCGCATCCGTGAAGTAATGATCGGGCTTCAGAAACATCGCGCTGCCGGTCACGGCGACAAGGCGCCCCAACACGCCGGATTCGATCACCTCACGGGCCTTCGCCATGATCGGACTATGCGCGCGATGATGGCCGATGAGAATCGGCACGCCCGCTTCATCCGCTGAGCGCACGAGCGCTTCGGCTTCGGCGACAGTCGGCGCAATCGGCTTTTCGAGCAGCATCGGTACGCGCGCGTCGAGGCATTGCAATGCTTGCGGCACATGCAGCTGATTCGGCGTTGCGAGCACCACGCCGTCCGGTTTGTCCTGTGCGAAGAGCTCGTCGAGCGTCGCGTAGATCGGCACGTCCGCCCGTTCCGCGATGGCGCGCGCAGCCGGCGACGGATCGACAATGGCCGACAGCATGCACGTCGCGCTGTTCTCCAGGACGCCGATATGCGCCTGTCCGATATATCCGGCTCCGGCCACGGCGATTCGAGTTCGGGTCATGCTGTGCCTCCTCCTTGGTTTTTGTTCGACGTTGCTCGCGTTCCGAAGCGCCGTCGGGTCGATCCACATCATAAAATCAACCGGCGCGCCTGCAATGCGGACTTGCGATATCGCCGACGTATCGGCCACGACGCAGCCCTTCGCGTTGAATGCACCAAAAACGCCTGAAAAACAGCCGCATAAGCGCTGAATCGATAACCGGCAGCCTGCTAGAATCAAAAGCATCTGTCCTTCGCGGACACGACCCATTCCGAAGATTCTTGAACTCAAGCGAGGCACGCCATGAAACGTATCACCGCCATCATCAAACCGTTCAAGCTCGATGAAGTCCGTGAGGCGCTCGCCGAAGTAGGCCTGACCGGGCTGACGGTTACTGAAGTCAAAGGCTTCGGCCGTCAGAAAGGACATACCGAGCTCTATCGTGGTGCAGAGTACGTCGTCGATTTTCTGCCGAAGGTGAAGATCGAAGTGGTCGTCGCCAACGATCAAACCGATCAGGTCATCGACGCGATCATCGGTGCGGCGCGCACCGGCAAGATCGGCGACGGAAAAATCTTCGTGGCCGAAGTCGAGCGCGTCATTCGCATTCGTACCGGCGAGGAAAACGAAGCGGCGGTGTGAGCGCTTCGAGGTTTTCCCTGTTCCATCGAGCCCGCTTTTCTCACGCGGGCTCGTCTTCTTCCGCATCGCATGCACCAGCACGATGCGCGTCGCTCGTCCGCTTGACTCCTGCTTGATCTCCAATCCGCCCGACTGAGTGCCGAACTCGGCGCGATTTCGTTGCCGTGCGGTAACATCGAATCCCGTTTACCAATTTGTAAGGATTTTTTGGATGCATCACGCGATCGGCTTCATTCAGGATCTCGCGGTAATCATGGCCATCGCGGGCGTCGTGACGGTGTTGTTTCATCGCATGCGTCAGCCGGTCGTGCTCGGTTATATCGTTGCGGGCGTCATCATCGGGCCATACACGCCGCCGTTTCAGCTGATTCACGACGAAGCCACCATCCAGACGCTCGGCGAACTAGGCGTGGTCTTCCTGATGTTCTCGCTCGGCCTCGAATTCAGTCTGCGCAAACTCTTCAAGGTGGGCGCGACGGCGTTCGTCGCGGCGCTGTCCGAGATCGTGCTGATGATCTGGATCGGATACGAGATAGGCCGCTGGTTCGGCTGGAATTCGATGGATTCGCTCTTTCTCGGCGCGGTGCTGGCGATTTCGTCGACGACGATCATCGTGAAGGCGCTGTCCGAGCTCAAGATGAAAGGCGAGCCGTTCGCGCAACTCGTGTTCGGCATCTTGATTGTCGAGGACATTCTCGCCATCGCAATGCTCGTGCTGCTTTCCGGCATCGCGCAGACAGGTTCCGTCACAGCGGGCGTCGCGGCCATCACGCTCGGCAAGTTGCTGCTTTTTATGACCGTGTCGCTCGTGGTCGGCATTCTCATCGTGCCGCGCGCGCTGGATTACGTGGCGCGCGCGAAAAGCGACGAGATGCTGCTCGTCACCGTGCTCGGCTTCTGCTTCGGCTTTTGTTTGCTGGTTGTGAAGCTCGATTACAGCATCGCGCTCGGCGCCTTTCTGATCGGCGCGATCATGGCGGAGTCGAAGAATCTCGCGCGCATCGAGCATCTCATCGCGCCGGTACGCGACATGTTTTCGGCCATCTTCTTCGTGACCATCGGCTTGCTGCTGAATCCGTCCGTGCTCGTCGATTACGCGTGGCCGATCGCGGTCATCACCGTGGCGGTCGTGTTCGGCAAGATCGTATCGTGCGGGCTCGGCACTTTTCTCGCCGGTAAGGACGGGCGCACGGCGATGCGCGTCGGCATGAGCGTCGCGCAGATCGGCGAGTTCTCGTTCATCATCGCGTCGCTCGGGTTGTCGCTCAAGGTGACGAGCGCGTTTCTCTATCCGATCGCGGTCGCCGTCTCCGCGCTCACCACGCTCTTCACGCCGTATCTGATTCGCGCCGCCGATCCCATCACCATGCGTCTTGCCCGCGCGATGCCCGCGCCGCTCGCCAACACCTTCGGCCTCTACTCGCAGTGGCTCGCGAGTCTCACGCCCGCGACCGGCGGCCCGACGCTCTTTTCGATGACGCGGCGCATCGTTCTGCAGATCGCGGTGAACCTGGCGCTCGTGGCTGCGATTTTTCTGGGCGCGTCGTATTCGGCGCCGTTCGCTTCCGGCTACCTCGCGCGCTGGCTCGAATCGGACAATGCGCAGCGCGTCGTGTTGTGGAGCGCGGCGTTGTTGATCGCGCTGCCGTTTCTGGTGGCGGTGTATCGCAAGCTGGATTCGCTTGCGCTCCTGCTCGCCGAAGTCAGCGTGCAACCCGCGAAGGCCGGACGCTTCACGAGCGCGATTCGTTCGGCCATCTCGGGGCTGATTCCCATCGTCGCCATGTTCGGCGTCTTTCTGCTCGTGGCCGCGCTTTCGGGCGGCATCTTGCCGCCTTTCGGATTGATGGTGGCCGTGCTCGTCTGCGCGGCGTTGCTCTTGACGGTACTCTGGCGCTGGTGCGTGAAGATTCACGCGACCATGCAGATCGCGTTGCGCGAAACCTTCGAGGAGCCGCGCGATCACTGAAGGAATCATCCATTCATTACGATTGCCGCGATAATGTGAGCAAATGTGTGCTGGTTTGCCCCGTCTGTTCGAGAGGCGGATAATCGAAACGTGTTGATTCTTTCCCTGGCGTTCGCGCGCCGGACAACGGAATGAGCGAAAACAAAACCTCGAACGACTCAGGCTCCATCGCAAACGGCGCGGCGCCCGACGCCCGCCGAAGTGGGGCGGATGCATCGGCGGCGGACGTGGCGCGAGATGGCGCACCTCACGCACCGCAAGCACCTCAGGCACCTCAGGCACCTCAGGCACCTCAAACTTCAACCACGCCGGGTTCGGACCCGAGCGCGACCGAGCGGGCATCGACGGATGCGCCTTCAAGCGCATCGACCGTTGAGCCCGTCGATAAGGCAGCGGCGCGACGGGCCGAGGCACTCGAAGCAAACGCCAAGGTCGCGCCGGAACCAGTCGTGCGCGCGAAGCCTCTCGATGCAAAAGCGAACTTGGCCGAGAGTCTCGAAGCCGCGACCGAGGCGCAAGCGGGCAGCGATATCGAAAGCATCATCGCGGGCACGGAAGCCGAACCCGAACCTCAACCGGTGAAGGCCAGCGTTCTGCCGCCCGAGTTCACCGCCGCGCCGGATTTCGGCACGCTCAATCCGCCGCCCTTGCCGCCGCCCGGTCAGCAGACAGCGGGCGCGACGCAAGCGCCGCCTGCGTATCTCAAGCAATCGGATTCGGCGTGGTCCGTGTTCGGGCGCGTGATCGCCGCGCGTGCGCGACAAATTTTCGACCGGGCAGGGCAGCGCATCACGCAGCGCACGTTGAGGATCGGCGTGTCGGCGCGCATTTTTCATCCGGAGCCGGGCGCAAAGGGTTTGCGTGGCAAGACGCTGCAATATCTGGAGGAATCCATCGCGCATTGGGTCATGTCGCGCGATGTGCTCGTGTTCATGATTCCGACGGTTGGCACGCAAGGCATGCTGCATCCAAGCAATATCCGGCTGCGCGACTATGCGAAGAATCTCGACGGGCTGCTGCTTCAGGGTGGCGCGGACGTGTCGCCGCAATCTTACGAGGAGGTCGTGACGCGCCCCGAGTGGCCGGGCGATCGCGTGCGCGACATGTATGAGCTGGAACTGCTGCACGAATTCATCGAGTCAGGCAAGCCGGTGCTCGGCGTGTGTCGCGGCTGTCAGCTCATCAACGTGGCATTCGGCGGCACGCTCTACGGCGATATCGCCACCGAAGTGCCGACTGCGGGCATCCACGTGAACGAGCACTACGATCAGCATCGGCACTCGCTGCGTTTTCCCGATGGCTCGACGCTCGCCAACATGTTTCCGAATCAGCGCGATGCAATCGTCAACTCGATTCACCACCAAGCGGTGAAGTCCCTTGGGCGGGATCTCAACGTCGAGGCGGTCTCGGCGCAGGATGGGATCATCGAAGCGGTGCGGTATCGCAAGGCGCCGTTCGTGGTGGGCGTGCAGTGGCACCCGGAGTTTCATCGCGCGGGCGGATCGGAATTGCTCGATTGCACGCCGCTGCTCGATACGTTTTTGCGCGTGGCGCGGGAGACGCGGTTCTAGGGCGTTGGTTTGGACGTGCGTTGGCATCGAGGCCCGCTTCGTAATGAGCGGGCCTTTTTGTTTTGCATGATTGGGGTTGAAGCGCGGATTTGGGTGATAGTCGTCGACGACCGACTTTGGTTCTAAGTGACGCCGAGAATGCACGTCGGGATGATGTACCGCGACCGTGAAATCCGCTCACGCGCGCAAACTCACCGAATCAGAAAGTCACCGCGCCGAACCCACCGGAGCCAGCCCGGCTTCGCTCGCACGCTGCAACTGATCGACCTGCATCTGCAATGCGCGCAGCTTGCGTTCCGATTCGAGCTTGTCGCTCTGCAGCGCAGCCGATTCCGCCTGCAATTGTTGCTGACGTTCCGACACCTGCGTGTCCTGCTGCTGCGCGAGCGCGAGATCGGCGGATAACCGGTTCGCGCGATTCGCCGACACGGCGATCACGCGGTCGAGCAGCGCTTTTTGCGCCTGCAACTGCAGACGGCGAATCTCGCCATCGGCAAGATCATGTGTCTTGCGCGCGAACTGCGCGTAGACCGATTCGGCGCGATTCTCCTCCTGCGTCTTCACGACGCGCCACGAATGCGAGTCCTGCGACAACGCCACGTAATAGAGCATCTCTTGCGGCAGAAAATAGAGCCTCGCGCCATAGCTGCCATTGCGCGTGACGCGCAGCTCGGTCAGTCGGCCCGCCTGCACCATGTCCTGCAGTTCGGCGAGGTTGCTCGCGGAGGGCGACGCGCCATCGCTCTGAAGATCGGAGAGGTCTTCAGGCGATAGCGCCGGTGCGCTGTTTGTTCGATCGGCTTTTGGAGCCGGAGCCGGGCTCGTGACAGCCGATGCATCGGCGAAAAAAGCAAGCAATCCGGAGAGGAACAAAGCGAGGACAAGTACTGCGTGACGAATGAAACGTAAGTGGATCATGTTGGCTTCATGCCGATAAAGTTAAGCGATTCATCACCGGGCCTGATTGGCCGATGCATTGTCGGGACGTGAAGCGACATTGCTGTCGAGCGTGGGCGAATGCTGGAGCATGGAGTAGAGGGCGGCGACGTTCAGCGGCTCAGTGGTGCGCGGCGCCGCAGTGAGTTGCGTGGGCTTCGTGCTCGCGCCGCGATGTGTCGATGCCGCGTATCGAATAACCGGTTTCGTGGCTGCCCGCTTCGCGCGATGTGCGCCCGCGTTCACGTATCGAGGAGTTCGTGTGTGGGACGCTTCGGCATGTACGGAAGCCGGCGCTGGTTCTAACTCACGCGCATGCGCGGGCCGACTTGCCATGAGAACGCGCGCCGCGACAGGCTGCGTTGGGTCGACCGGGCGCGGGTCCGCCGGTTGACTTACCGTGGGCACGCGCGTCGCATCCGCCGGTCTGTCGCGCGACACCGCTTGTCCAATCTGCATCTGTTCTGCTTCATCAACCGGGGGCTTCGACCCGCTTCGTTCCAACCACTGTTCATGCGCGAACAGCACCCAGACGAACAACGCCGAAACCGCGATGGCAATTGCGGATTTTTCAAAGCTGCCCATGCGGTAAGGCCGCTTGCGTAACGGCGACGGAGTGCGCAGATCGATACGCATGGGCTTTCTTTCCGCAGCCGCATCGACCGGTGCGGCAGGCTCTTTCATACGCGACGTAGAAGGACGCGTGGCGCCCTTGGCGAGCTTTCCCCAGATACTCGTCGCTTGATACGGAGAACGCGCATGCAACGAGTCCGACGAGTCGGACATGCGCGAGTACTTGGTATTAAACCGTGCGCCGTAGAGCGGAATCTCGGAGCGCGACGTACTCGGCCGAGCGCGCGCGGGCGACCACTCGCGGCCGAATTTCAGCGATGGATCGGCGAGCGGGCGCACCGTTGGCAGGCGTAGATTGCCTTCCACGACGATCAGAGGCTCGTTCATGAGTGTTCCAGGTGGATGCGCCGATGCGCGCACGATTGGGACGTGCGGGCATCGGCCCGAGGTCAGCTAGATTGACTCGCGATCATACGAAACAGCACTGAACTAAACGACCAGACTTATCCTAATGATTCGATCTTAAAAGGAATGCTTATTGACAGAAGGCCGCTTCTATGTCGGAAGCATTGCTTGTGAGCCGCATTTAATCCAGAGAGAGCGTGTAGCGCAACGAGAACAGGTCGAGGCCCGCCATGTTGTCGGCTTGACGCGAAGTGAGCGTCCATCCGCGCGACTCGTAAAAGCCGATAGCCGCCGCGTTGTCTTCCAGCACGTAAAGGTGCAGTTCGCGCGCGCCACGTGTGCGCGCCCAGCGTGCGGCTTCGGCGAGCATCGCGGTCCCGGCGCCAAGGCCTTTGTGCCCCGGCAGCGCATGCAGATTGTCGACGAGCACGCTGCCCGTGTCGTCCGGTTCGACGAGACATACGAAACCCACCGGCTCACCCGCATGTTCGGCGATCAGCACGCGACCCACGCCGGCCTCGATTTCCCGCATACGGGTTTGCCAGTGCGCGGCGCGCTCGGCGTGAATATCCCGATCGAGATAGACATCCGACACGATGCCGCGATAGGTGGCCACCCAACTGCGCGTGTGCATCGACACGATCAGAGCGGTGTCGGCCGGCGTTGCGGTCCTGAAAACGATCGCTGAATTTGTAGGCTTGGAGATAGGCATATGTAAGCTATTGTTAATCTTCTTTTGAGTGATGTTGACCGAAGTTGCGTGCAGAGAAACGTCCGCAGGCGTTAAGATTGAGGCACTCGTGAATTTACAAAAGAATTACGGGTAAACCCTAATCAAGCGAAAACCCTTCGCCAACGGCCAGAAGCGGTTCGCGAACCGCGATGCGTCGTTCAGCCTGATTCGAGAAAGTCCATGTCCACGACTCACGTTGCACCCGCCAATGAATCGAAGTTCAAGACGGTTTTCCGCGTCGTCAGCGGCAACTTCCTTGAAATGTACGACTTCATGGTTTATGGCTATTACGCCTCCGCCATCGCTAAAACCTACTTCCCGAGCGGCAACGAGTTCGCCTCGCTGATGCTCGCGCTGTCCGTATTCGGCGCAGGCTTCCTCATGCGTCCGGTCGGGGCGATCGTACTCGGCGCGTACATCGACCATCACGGGCGGCGCAAGGGCCTCATCCTCACGCTGATGCTGATGGCTATCGGCACCGCCTGCGTCGCGCTAGTGCCGGGCTACGCCACCATCGGCGCGATTGCACCGATCATCGTGCTTCTCGGGCGGCTTCTGCAGGGCTTCTCGGCGGGCGTCGAGCTCGGCGGCGTGTCGGTGTATCTGTCCGAGATCGCGACCAAGGGCAACAAGGGCTTCTATTGTTCATGGCAGTCGGGCAGCCAGCAAGTGGCCGTCGTGTTCGCCGCGCTCATCGGCGTGGTCATGAACCAGTTGCTGCCGGCCGACCAGATGACGGCGTGGGGCTGGCGCGTGCCGTTTTTGATCGGCTGCCTGATCGTGCCGTTCCTCTTCATCATCCGCCGTTCGCTGCGTGAGACGGACGAGTTCCTGGCGCGCAAGCATCGTCCCGGCATGGCCGAGATCGCGCGCTCGATCGCAACAAGCTGGCCGATCGTGCTCGCGGGCATGGGCATGGTCATCATGACGACCGTGTCGTTTTACATGATCACCGCCTACACGCCGACCTTCGGCAAGGAAGTGCTGAAGCTGTCTTCCATCGATGCACTCGTCGTCACCGTATGCGTCGGGCTCTCCAACCTCGTCTGGCTGCCTGTCATGGGCGCGTTGTCGGACCGCATCGGGCGTCGTCCGGTGTTGCTGTTCTTCACCATTCTGACCATTCTCACGTCGTATCCGGCCGTGCAATGGCTCGTCGCCGATCCATCGTTCGGGCGGCTCCTGATCGTCGAACTGTGGTTGTCGTTCCTCTACGGTAGCTACAACGGCGCGATGGTCGTGGCGCTCACGGAAGTCATGCCGGTCGACGTGCGCACCACCGGCTTCTCGATGGCCTACAGTCTCGCGACGACCATCGGCGGCTTTACGCCTGCCATCTCGACCTATCTGATTCACTCGACCGGCAACAAGGCCGCGCCGGGCTTGTGGATGGGTCTCGCGGCCATCTGCGGTCTGATCGCCACGCTCGTGCTGTATCGCTCGCCGGAAGCGCGCAATCAGTACAAGACAGCCTGACGTCCGTAGCTGGCTGAAATAAAAATCCCTCGTCGCGGCGAGGGATTTTTTTGCATCGACGAAACCTGCGGGCATCACTCGCGCAGTGCCGCCACGACCTTTTCGACCACGCCGTGCCAGTCGCCGGGCACCTGCTGCCGCACGAGCCGCGCGCGCGGATACCACACGCATGTCGCGCCGCTGATACCCCAGCGCCAGTCGGCCGCGAACGGCAGCATGACGATGACCGGTTTGCCGAGTGCGCCGGCCAGATGCGCGATCGAGGTATCGATCGACACCACGGCGTCGAGTCGGTCGACGATGGCGGCGGTATCCGCGAAATTCTCCAGCTTGCCCTCGAAGCGATGCGCCGACTTCGCGTTCGGATGCTTTCGCAATGTGTCGCGCTCGTGTTCGGTGAGAAACGGCTGCAGCACGACCCAGTCGATGCCTTCGAGCGCCAACAGCGGCGCGAGCGCTTCGACCGGCATGGAGCGCGTTTCGCCCGGCTGCAGCCGTCCCGACCACGCGATGCCGATCTTGCGCTTCGCCTGTCCGCCGATCGACCCGCGCCACTTCCGGCGATAGTCGGCCGGAATCACGAGATAGGGCGTGCGCGCCGGGATCGCCTCGGGCGTCGTCATGCCGAGCGCGAGCGGCAGGCTGAGGAGCGGACAGAACGCATCGGCGACGATGCGCACGCCTTCCGTCCTGCCGACGAGCTCGATGCGCGCCGCGTGTGCCGCCGGCGCGATCAGCGGCACCAGCGACGCTTGTACTTCGAGCACAAGCTTGCCGACGCGCTTGGCCGCAAACGCCACGAGGCGCACGAATTGCAGGGTGTCGCCGAAGCCTTGTTCGGAGCGCACGAGCAGGGTCTGCTGCGGCAGCGGCTCGCCGTTCCAGCGCGGCAGCGGCGGGGCGTCGTCGGCGCCCGGCGTCTTGAGCCGCCATTCGTAAGCGGGCAGGCCGCGCTCGTAATCGCCGAGCGCGAGTAGCGCGAGACCACGGTTCAGATGCGCGGCGGGCATGTGCGGGTCGAGCCGCAACGCCTGATCGAATGCGCGGATCGCCGCGGCGGGCGATGCGAGCGCGAGCTGCGAATTACCGAGACACAGCCACGCCACGCCGTACTTCGGGTCCAGCCCGACCGCGCGCTCATAGCTCACGACCGCTTCGTGGTGGCGATTGAGCTTGGCAAGCACGTGGCCAAGTCCGAAGTGCGCCGGGGCAAAGCGCGGCTGCAAGCTGAGCGTCTTGTGCAGCGCGGGCAGCGCTTCTTCGGGGTGCCCGGTCTTGTCGAGCAGATTGCCCAGGTTGAAATGCGCGGCGACGTAATTCGGCTCCGCGTCGATGGCCGCGCGAAAATGCGCGACCGCGCCGACCGAGTCGCCGAGTGCATTGAGCGCCATGCCGAGATTGTTGTGCGCGCCCGCGTGGCGCGGCCGTAAATCGAGCGCGCGGCGAAACGCGCGCGCGGCATCCGCATGACGATCAAGCGACGCCAGCGCGTTGCCGAAGTTGTTCCACGCGGCGGCGTCTCGTGGCTGCAGACGCAGCGCTTTCTCGAAGGCATCGGCGGCGTCTTCATGGCGGCCGACCGCCGTGTACGCGTTGCCGAGGTTGTACTGCGCGAGTGGAAAGCCCGGTTCGAGCGTGAGCGCGTTACGAAAACGCTCGATAGCGTCGTCGATACGGCCGAGCGCCTTGAGCGCGTTGCCCAGGTTGAGTTGCAGACCGGCATCGGTCGGACGCAGGTCTACCGCGCGGCGCACGAGAGAAGCCGCTTCCTCGTGCTGGCCTTGTTGATGGCGCAGCACGCCGAGGTAGTGGAGCGCGTCGACGTGAAGGGGTTCGGCGGCGAGCGCGGCCTGATAGTCGCGCTCCGCCTCGGTCAGGCGGCCGTCACGATGGGCCGCGAAGCCGCGGGCAAATACGGTGTCCATGACGGGAAGTTTGTGCAAAACACACGTATTTTCCCACACTGGCCCGAGCGATTTCCGCCTGTACGGTTGACATGTCGCGTCGATGGTCCTTAACATGTGAACACCTATTCATATGTTGACGATCAAGTCGTGGCTTCGACTCCACTGAATCCTGCTGGCGGCATCACTTCAGATGACCGCGTCGTACCGCTTGCCGACCTGTTTCGCTTGCTTGGCGACCCGACGCGCTTGCGCATCGTGCTCGCGTGTGTCGCTGAAAGGCGCGCGGTGGGCGCGATCGCGGAGGGGCTCGGGTTGTCGGGTTCGCTCGTGAGCCATCACTTGCGGCTCCTGCGCGCGGCGCGGATCGTGCGGGCCGAGCGGCAGGGCAAGCAGGTTTTTTACGTGGCGGCGGATCGCCATATCAGCGGGATGCTCGGCGAATTGCTGGAACACATTGCCGAGCCGCAGCCGCAGGACGCGACGGATATCGACTGATCGAACGAATCACGGGCACCACGATGAACAAGCAAATGCAGCACGACCACGAAGACCACGATCACGCGGGACATGACCACGCCGGTCATGAGCATGCCGGCGACGACCACGCCGGTCACGACCACAAAGGTCACGACCACAAAGGTCACGACCACGCCGGTCACGACCACAAAGGTCACGACCACGGCGCGGGAGGACATCATCACCATCACGCGCCGCAGGCCGGACAAGGGCGCACGTTCGCGCTGGCAGTCGGCCTGAACGTGCTGATCGTGATCGTGCAGGCCGTCTACGGCTTCCTCGCGCATTCCACCGCGCTGCTCGCCGACGCCGGTCACAATCTCTCCGACGTGCTCGGTCTCTTGCTTGCGTGGGGCGCGGTATGGCTCGGCACGCGCCGGCCGAGCGCGCGCTATACCTTCGGCCTCGGAAGTTCGTCGATACTCGCCTCGCTTGCCAATGCCGCGCTTCTGCTTTTCGCGTGCGGCGCGATCGTGCTCGAAGCCGTCCAGCGTCTGTTGAATCCGGCGCCCGTCGCGGGACTCGACGTATTCATCGTCGCGACGCTCGGCATGGTCGTCAACGGCTTCTCGGCGTGGCTCTTCATGCGCGGCAGCAAGGAGGACCTCAACGTGCGCGGCGCCTTCCTGCACATGGCCGCCGATGCCGCGATCTCCGCCGCCGTCGCCGTGAGCGGCCTCGTCATCCTCTTCACGGGCATGAGCTGGCTCGATCCGGTGATGAGCATCGTCGTGGTCGCGGTGATCGTCTATGGTACGTGGGGCCTCGGGCGCGACGCGATGCGCCTTGCCATGGCAGCCGTGCCGCCGAGCGTGGATCTGGCGCGTATCGAAGGCTATCTGACGCGCTTGCCCGGCGTGCGTAACGTGCACGACCTGCACGTGTGGGCGCTGTCCACCACGGAGAACGCGCTCACCGTGCATCTCGTGATGCCGCAAGGCCATCCCGGCGATGCCTTCGTGCAGGGCGTCGTGACCACCTTGCGAAGCGACTACTCGATGCATCATTCGACCTTGCAAGTGGAACTCGGCATGAGCTGCCACGAGTGCGTACTGCAGCAGGAACGCGCGCACGCGCATTGAAGGCACGGCCGCGCGTGTGCGCCGAGGTCGGCGCCCAGGTCCACCGAGGCGCGGCCACGGCGTACACTCGACAACGTGACGTTTCAGGGAGGACCGCATGTTTGCGCCAAAGCTGAATCCGAACGACAAGCTGGATGTCGCGCCCGTTCTGATCGTCGGCGCCGGTCCCACGGGACTCGCCGCCGCCATGAGCCTTTCGCGCGCGCATATTCCCGTGCGGCTCATCGACCGCGCGCACGAGCGCTCGCCGTATTCACGCGCCATCGGCATTCAGGCGCGCACGCTCGAACTGCTGGAACAGCATCGCGTAGTCGAGCCGTTTCTCGAACGCGGGCACCGCTCACGGGTGGCGAACCTCTATTCGAACGGTCAGCGCCTCGCGCGGCTCGACTTCGATCCGCTGCAGACGCGCTATCCCTATCTGCTGTTTCTCGATCAATCCGAAACCGAACGCCTGCTTGCCGGGCATCTCGAAAGCCAGGGCGTGACGATCGAGCGCGGCGTCGAACTAGTCGATTTCAATCAGGGCGCGGCGGGCGTGCAAGCCACCTTGCGGCACGCCAATGGCCGCGATGAGATCCTGCGCCCGTCCTACATGATCGCCGCCGATGGCGCGCATAGCTTCGTGCGGCATCGGCTGGAAATCGGCTTCGACGGCAAGACGTTCGACCAGACCTTCCTGCTCGCCGACCTGCAAGCCGATTCCGACTGGCCCGACGACGAACTCCATATCTTCGCGTCGGGCGAAGGCCTCGCCGCGCTCTTTCCGATGAGCGATGGCCGCGCGCGTCTCATCGCCGACTTGCCCGCGCCCGTCGACGACAAGGAGAAGGCAGGGCCCACCATCGAGGAATGCCGCGCGATCGTCGAGCGGCGCGTGCATCATCGCGTCACGCTGTCGGATCTCACGTGGTCGGCGTACTTTCATGTCAATAGCCGCATGGTGGATCGTCTGCGCGTGGAGCGCATTTTCCTTGCGGGCGACGCCGCTCACGTTCATAGCCCCGCAGGCGCGCAAGGCATGAACACGGGCATTCAGGAAGCGTTCAATCTCGGCTGGAAACTCGCGCGCATGCTCGCGGGCGGTGCACCCGAACGCCTGCTCGACAGCTATCACGCGGAACGGCATCCGATCGAGCGCGACGTGCTGCGTCAGTCGAACATGCTGTTGCAGATGGCGGGCGCGGAACACGGCCCGATGAAGCTCATGCGCGATCACGTCATGCCGATGCTCGCCGCTATCGGCCCGTTGCGCGATGCCATGCGGCGCACGGTGAGCGAGCTTTCGATCAACTATCGCAAGAGCCCGCTCACGCTGGAACGTCTACTCGATGGCGGTCCGCGCGCCGGCGAACGCGCGCCCGATGCACGCGTGCATGTCGTCGATGGCCCGCTCGGCCGCTTGCCCGGCGTCGGCTGTCTCTACGACCTGCACGATCCGGGCTGCTTCTCGCTGTTCCTGCTGCTGAACCCGTCGGGCGAGGACGACATCGCGCTGGCGCCGGCGACCATCACCGTGGCGCACGCGATGCGCGATCCCGATCTCGACGGCCTCGTGCGCTCCATCGAAGCGCTCATGCCGAATGCCGTGCGCGTATGGCGTATCACCGATACACAAGGCGAAGGTGCGACTTCGCTCACCGACAATTACGGGCGCACGCGTCCCGCGTTCTATCTCGTGCGGCCGGATGGTTATATCGCGGCGCGCGGGCGGGCGCCTTCGGACGTCCACTCGTTGCTGCGCCACTGCGAGACGTGGTTCAGCGCACAGGGCGCGGATAACAACGAGCCACCCGTGCACGAGTATCGCGAGTAAAACGAAAAACGCCCTGCCGCTCGTGAAAGCGGGCAGGGCGTCGGTACGACGCCATCGCTTAGGTTAAGCCGGCACTTTCGGCTGAAGATCGTCCTTATGCGCGGTCAATGCCTCGCGCAAAATTGGCAGCATCGACGCGCTCGCCTCCGGATTGTCGAGTGCGGCAAGAATCGCGAGCCGCATGCGCGGTTCCCAGAAGCGGCGTATGTGATCCGCCACGCCATCGACGGCCTCGGGGCGATCCGGCATCGAATCGAAAAACTCGCCGATGCGGTTCGCCATGTCGATCAGGTTATCCACGTCCATGCGTCATTTCCCCGTAGTCGCCGCGACATCGCGCATGTTGAGCAGTTCGAGCTGCTGCGTGTTGAAGCGCGAATATTCCTTTTGCCATTGCGACGGTTGTTCCACCGGCATGACCTGCACCGCCGTGACCTTGTATTCAGGACAGTTGGTGGCCCAGTCCGACGAGTCCGTGGTGATCACGTTCGCGCCGGATTCCGGGAAGTGGAAGGTCGTGTAGACGACGCCCGGCTGCATGCGCTCGGTGATCTTCGCGCGCAGCACGGTTTGTCCCGCACGCGATTCGATACCAACCCAGTCGCCCGTCTTGATGCCGCGATCTTCCGCATCGACCGGATGAATCTCCAGACGGTCCTCGTCGTGCCACTGCGAGTTCTCGGTGCGACGCGTCTGCGCGCCGACGTTGTACTGCGACAGAATGCGCCCGGTCGTCAGCAGCAACGGATATCTGCGCGTGACCTTTTCCGGCGTCGCCACGAACTTGGTTATGACGAAGCGTCCCTTGCCGCGCACGAATTCGTCGATATGCATGGTCGGCGTGCCTTCCGGCGCACGCTCGTTGCACGGCCACTGAATGCTGCCGAGCTCGTCGAGCTTCTCGTAGGACACGCCGTGAAACGTGGGCGTGAGTCGCGCGATCTCGTCCATGATCTCGGACGGATGCGTGTAGTTCATCTCGTAGCCAAGTGCGCGCGCGAGCTTGATGGTCACTTCCCAGTCGCCCAGACCAGGCAGCGGCGGCATGACCTTGCGCACGCGCGAGATGCGGCGTTCGGCGTTGGTGAAGGTGCCGTCCTTTTCGAGGAACGTCGAGCCTGGCAGCAGAACGTGCGCGTACTTCGCCGTTTCGTTCAGGAAGATGTCCTGCACGACGATGCATTCCATCGCCGAGAGCGCGTCGGCGACGTGCTGCGTGTTCGGGTCCGACTGGACGATATCCTCGCCCTGACAATAGAGGCCCATGAAGGTGCCGTGCGCGGCGGCATCGAACATGTTCGGAATGCGCAGACCCGGTTCCGGCTGCAGCTTCACATCCCAGGCTTCCTCGAAGAGGGCGCGCGTCGCGGCATCGCTGATATGCCGATAGCCCGGCAACTCGTGCGGGAACGAGCCCATGTCGCACGAACCCTGCACGTTGTTCTGTCCGCGCAACGGATTCACGCCGACGCCTTCGCGGCCCACGTTGCCCGTAACCATCGCCAGGTTGGCGATGCCCATGACCGTGGTCGAGCCTTGCGCGTGTTCGGTCACGCCGAGACCGTAGTAGATCGCGCCGTTGCCGCAGTTCGCGTAGGCGCGCGCGGCTTCGCGCACGAGCTTCGCAGGCACGCCCGTGACGGCTTCCATTGCTTCGGGCGAGTTCTCTTCGAGCGAGACGAAATCGCGCCATTGCTGGAACGCGCGCGTTTCGCAGCGTGCGGCGACGAAGGGTTCATCGACCAGTCCTTCGGTCACGATGGTATGCGCGAGCGCGTTGACCATCGCGACGTTGGTGCCCGGCCGCAATTGCAGATGATGCGATGCCTTCACGTGCGGCGTATCGACGATATCGATGCGGCGCGGGTCGATCACGATCAGTTGCGCGCCTTCACGCACGCGCCGCTTCAGCCGCGAGCCGAAGACCGGATGGCCGTCCGTGGGATTCGCGCCGATCACGACGATGACGTCGGATTTCTCGACCGACGCGAACGTCTGCGTACCCGCCGATTCGCCGAGCGTGGACTTGAGGCCGTAGCCGGTCGGCGAATGGCAGACGCGCGCGCAGGTATCGACGTTGTTGTTGCCGAACGCCGCGCGCACGAGCTTCTGCACGAGATAGGTTTCCTCGTTGGTACAGCGCGACGAGGTGATACCGCCGATGGAATCGCGCCCGTACTTGTCCTGAATGCGGCGGAATTCGCTTGCCGCGTAGTTGATCGCTTCGTCCCACGACACTTCGCGCCACGGGTCGGTGATCTTCGCGCGGATCATCGGCTTCTTGATGCGATCCTTGTGCGTGGCATAGCCCCACGCGAAGCGGCCCTTCACGCACGCGTGGCCTTCGTTGGCCTGGCCGTTCTTGTTCGGCGTCATGCGCACGACGGTGTTGCCTTTCATCTCGGCCTTGAGCGAGCAGCCGACGCCGCAATACGCACACGTCGTGATGGCCGAATGCTCCGCCTGACCGAGCATGATGACGGTCTTTTCCTGCAGGGTCGCGGTCGGGCACGCGGCGACGCACGCGCCGCACGACACGCACTCCGACTCCATGAACGGCACGTTTTCGCTTGCCGCCACGCGCGATTCGAAACCACGCCCGGCGATGGTCAGCGCGAACGTCCCTTGCGTTTCCTCGCACGCGCGCACGCAGCGATTGCAGACGATGCACTTCGACGGATCGTAAGTGAAGTACGGATTCGATTCGTCCTTCTTGTCCTTCAGATGGTTCGCGCCTTCGTAGCCATAACGCACTTCGCGCAAGCCGACCACGCCCGCCATGTCCTGCAGTTCGCAATCGCCGTTGGCGGGACAGGTGAGGCAATCGAGCGGGTGATCGGAAATGTAGAGTTCCATCACGTTGCGGCGCAGCGACTGCAGCCGGTCGGTCTGCGTGCGGACCTTCATGCCGGCTTCCACGGGCGTCGTGCACGAAGCCGGATAGCCGCGCTTGCCCTCGATCTCGACGAGACACAGGCGGCACGAACCCCACGGTTCGAGCGAATCCGTGGCGCAGAGCTTGGGCACGTTGATGCCCGCTTCGATGGACGCGCGCATCACCGACGTTCCCGCCGGCACCGTGACCGCCTGGCCATCGATTTCCAGCGTCACGTCGATATCCGCGTGACGCAGCGGCGTGCCGTAATCGGTTTCGTCGAACGGGTCGCGGCGCTGAACCGAGGCCGCGCTCTTGCATGCGCAATTGCCCGAGCCGCAGTCGTTGATGGTGTTGGACATGTTCTTGTCTCCCTTGCTTTAGGCCGCTTTTCGGGCGGGCGTGCGGGGCAGCCCGAAATCTTCGGGAAAGTGATCGAGCGCGGACAGCACCGGGAACGGCGTCATGCCGCCCATTGCGCAGAGCGAGCCGGCGACCATGGTGTCGCACAGTTCGCGCAGCAGCGTGATCTGTTTCACCGACGTATCGCCGTCGCGAATCTTGCCGATGACCTCTTCACCGCGCGTCGAGCCGATGCGGCACGGCGTGCACTTGCCGCACGATTCGAGCGCGCAGAAGTGCATCGCGTATTGCGCCAGTTCGGCGAGGTTCGAGGTGTCGTCGTGGATCACGAGACCGCCGTGGCCGACCACTGCGCCGACCTTTGCGTATTCCTCGTAGTCGAGCGGAATATCCCACTGGCTTTCCGGCAGATACGTGCCGAGCGGACCGCCCACCTGCACCGCGCGCGCCGGACGGCCGCTCGCCGTGCCGCCGCCGTATTCATGTATCAGTTCGCGCAGGCTCACACCGAACGCGAGTTCGACGAGTCCGCCTTGCTTGACGTTGCCCGCGAGCTGGAAGGGTAGCGTGCCGCGCGAGCGTCCCATGCCGAAGTCGCGATAAAACGCCGCGCCTTTCGCAAAGATGATCGGCACGGTGGCGAGCGTGATGACGTTGTTGATGACAGTTGGCCTGCCGTACAAACCGACGAGCGCGGGCACCGGCGGCTTCGCGCGCACGATGCCGCGCTTGCCTTCGAGCGATTCGAGCAACGCCGTTTCCTCGCCGCAGACATACGCGCCCGCGCCTTTCGCCACGTACAGGTCGAACGCATGCGAGGTGCCGAGCACGCTCGCGCCTAGCCAGCCGGCATCGCGCGCGCGCTCGATCGCCCGATTCAGGGTGGCGATGGCATGCGGATACTCGCTGCGCACGTAGATGTAGCCCTTGGTCGCGCCCGTCGCCACGCCCGCGATGATCATGCCTTCGATCAGCATGAACGGATCGCTCTCCATGACGAGGCGGTCGGAGAAGGTGCCGGAGTCGCCTTCATCCGCATTGCAGACGATGTACTTCTGGTCCGCATACGCGCCGCGCACGGTCTTCCATTTGATGCCGGCGGGGAATGCCGCGCCGCCGCGTCCGCGCAGGCCGGAATCGACGAGCGCTTCGCACACCGCGTCGCCGTTCATGTCGAGCACTTGGCGCAGGCCCGCGAGTCCGCCGAGCGCGGTGTAATCGTCGATAGAAAGCGGGTCCGTGATACCGATGCGCGCGAACGTCAGCCGCTGCTGCTTCTTGAGGTACGGAATGTCGTCCACCAGGCCGACGTTCTTCGCGTGGACGCCGCCTTCGTGGAAAGAGGCATCGAAGAGGGCGGCGATATCGTCTTCATCGACATTCGAATAACCGATGCGCCCTTGCGGCGTTTCCACTTCGACGAGCGGTTCGAGATAGAAGAGGCCGCGCGAACCGTTGCGCACGATCTGCACGTCGATGCCGCGCTTGTCCGCTTCGCTTTCGATGGCCTTCGCGATGCCGTCCGCGCCCAATGCGAGCGCGGCGGAATCGCAGGGAACGTAGATGCGCGTCATGCCGTCACCTCTGTCTTCTGGCTTTGTTCGCTCGCTGCCTTGTATAGACGGTCGAACTTCTGCGGCGTGACGCGCGCGTGAATCTCGCCGTTGATCATCATCGACGGCGACAGCGCGCATTGGCCGAGGCAATACACCGATTCGAGCTCGGTGCCTTCGGTATGACCGCTGTCGAAACGGCATCCGGTATGCCCTTCGATGTGATCCTTCAGCGCTTCGGTGCCCATGCTGCGGCACGCTTCCGCGCGGCACAACTGCACGGTCACGCGCGCGGGCGGCGCACTTCGAAAGTGATGGTAGTACGTGATCGTGCCGTGAACCTCCGCACGCGACAGCGACAGGACGCGCGCCAGCGGCGCGACGACTTCTTCCGGCACGAAGCCGGTTTCGTCCTGGATGGCATGCAGGATGGTCATCAAGGTGGCGTCGTGCACGGCATGGCGGCGCACGAGGTCTTCAGCGGCAGCGGCGGACAACGGCTGCGTGTGTGTCATGGGGCTCCTCCAACGCTCGGTATATGTTTTATTAGTGCATATTTCGATCATATAATCGTAAGCACCGAGCAGGTAAAAGAACAATAGGCGTCGTGATATATCTTGGCAATAGGAAGGGGCAATGCATATGGTCGATGTCGAATGCCGCGCCGAACTCATCCTTCGCGACGCCGATGGCCGGGAGACCAGCCTGAGCGCGGTTGTGCCGCTTTTGAAGCTCGTCTCTCAAACTGGCAGCATCGCGAATGCCGCGAGCGCTAAGGGTTTGTCCTATCGGCATGCATGGGGTTTGTTGCGCGAAATCGAGGCGCGGCTGGGTGGCGCGCTGATCCGAAAATCGCGCGGACGCGGGTCGGTCTTGTCGGAACTTGGCGAGTCCGTGTTGCGCGCGCAGCGCGTTTGCGGCGACCGGCTCGAAACGCCGTTGCAATCCGTCGCAAGCGATGTCGCCAATGAACTCAATCGCAAACTCGCCAGTGGTCTTGCACAAGTGCGCATTCATGCTTCGCACGGCTACGCGGTCGCGACGCTCGTGCACGCGCTCGGCGAACAGCGCGTGCCGGTGGACATCAAATACCGCGAAAGTTACGAAGCCGTGAGTGCGCTGGCTCGCGGCGAGTGCGAACTGGCGGGATTTCATCTGCCGATCGGCCCGTTTCGCGCGACGTGTGCGGAGAGCTATCGTCCTTATCTCGATGCGGGCAAGCATCAACTCATTCGGCTCACGCGGCGCACGCAGGGCCTCTTCGTGCCGAAGGGCAACCCAAAGCGCGTGACGGGACTGCGCGATCTCGCGCGCAGCGACGTGCGCTTCGTGAATCGTCAGCCGGGCTCGGGCACGCGCATGCTGCTCGATTTGTCCTTGCGCGGCGTCGGTGTCGATCCCGATCAGATCAACGGTTACGCGACCACCGAACTCACGCATTCGGCCATCGCCGCGTTCGTCGCGAGCGGCATGGCCGACTTGGGCTTTGGCGTGCAGCCCGCCGCGCAGCACTTCGCGCTCGACTTCATTCCGATCATCGACGAGGACTACTTCTTCGCATGCGAACGCGCGCGGCTCAACGAGGCGCGGCTTGCCACCGTATTGCGCGTGCTACGCAGCGACGCGTTCAACGACAGCGTGGCGCATCTGGAAGGTTACGACCCGGCGCGTTGCGGCTCGCTCGTCGATATCGAAGAAGGCTTGCGCGGTTGAGACACGCGCCGACGCGCGCGGGAGAAACGAACGGTAAGAAGATGGCGGCCCGGAAGAAACTGCTGGCGGCGGTGAATTGGGTTAACCTAACGCTTTGCTGTCGACTCAACCCTGTTCCAGACGCGGCTGTCCCGCGCGAAATTCCGCCATGAAACTTACGTTGCTCGCTTCCACCACCGCTGCGCTCGTCGCCGGTGCGTTCTATCTGATTCCCGTTGCGTTTGCCCAGAATTCGCCTGGCGTGCCGGGCGGCGTGCTGCAAGACCAGTTCCGCCTCAACGAGCATCCGCAAATGCAGTTTGCGGCTTCCGCGCCAACCGATAAGTATCAAAAGGGCAGCTCGCCCATGCGCCGTCGCGGCGACCTCGGCGACCCGGACGGCTGCAATCTGAAGTGCCCGAAGGACGGCACCAACTGATCGCCATTCTCACTTCTGCGACCGCATTGCCGAATGCCGGACAGCGTGTGCGGTTGCAGCAAAATCTTCCCCTTACCTTCGTGCCATAACCGCTTTGCACTGACGCGACGCGGCAGGACGTGTGCGCGCAGTCACACATGCACTTTCAACGTCTTACGCATCGACTGAAAAACGCTATGTGATGGCGGGCGTTTGGTATGACCTCCGGAGTACCTTATGACGGCGTGCTCCCGTGTGCTGTTTTGCGTGGGCATGGCTCATTAGTCATAAAACACAAAAAACAGGAAGTGCGCTGGCCGCCGGATGATGCGAACCGGCGGGCGGCGACGGGGACCACGATACTTTGGGCAAAGCGTGTGGCCACTGAGCGCACTTCGGATCAGCCGAGGGACTGCAAAATGCGTATTCTCCAGGTCATACTGGCGCCCCGACTATCCGGGGCCGAAGTGCTTGCCAAAGGCGTCGCGATCGGGCATCAGCGATCGGGCCACGACGTCTGCATCGCATCGCTGATGCCGGAACACGACGACTTCAAACACATCAGCGCGGAACTCGGTTCGCACGGCGTGATCTGCCTTTTCCCGACGAAAAACCCTGGCAAGCTCGGACGCTTGCTGTTCTTGCATCGCGCGATCCGTCAGTTCAAGCCCGACATCATCTTCGCGCACGCCACCATTCCCGCGCTCTACGTTCGCGCCTTGCCGACGCGGGTGCCGATCGTCTGGGTCATGCACTCCGGCGCGAACGATTTCGCGAACCGGGCGCTTTTGCGCGCCGAGCGATTGCTGTCGAGCCGGGCGAAGGCGGTGATTGGCGTGTCGCAGAAGAATATCGACAACTACGTGCAAGAAATCGGGCTGCATCCTTCGATGATCGTCGTGCCCAACGGCGTCGATGTCTCCCGTTTCGCCGACGACGCGCAACCGTCCATTCCCGTGGCCGCCAAGCAGATCGTGCAGGTGGGCCGCTACATTCCCGAGAAGAATCAGTTGCAGACGGTCGAAGCGTTCGCGCGCGTCGCGCGCGCCGAGCCGGATGCGCGACTGCTGCTGTGCGGTGTCATCGAAAATCTCGACTATCACAAGGCGGTCGTCGATCTAGTCGCGAAGCTCGGTCTTGGCGATCGCGTGAAGATCGAAGGGCCGCAGATGAACGTCGCGCAGATTCTGAAGGCGTCGAGCGTGTTCGCGATGCCTTCGAGCTTCGAGGCGCATAGCATCGGCTTTCTGGAGGCGCTGGCGTCGGGCATTCCGGTGGTCGCGAGCGCGATTGCATCGTTCGCCTTCGCGGGTGGTTTTCCCGGCGTGCAATTACTCGATACCGCCGACAGCGACGCCTACGGCCACGCCTTGCTCGATGCGCTCAATCAGCCGCGCGCGACGCGCCCGCTCAACGGCCTGACCCTGCAGAGCACGGCGGACAAGTATCTGGCGATCGCGCGGGACGTTCTGAACTTGCGCGTGGGCCTAAGTTGAGCGTCGGCTTGTTGAACAAGTACGCGCCGCATCGGTTGCCCGGTCGGCGCGTTTGATTTGGTGACGACGAACGCGCTTTCACTGCCCCCAGTAAGCCAGCGTCTTGAGCCACAGCGACTCGGAAAACAGCCCTGGCAATTCGCCCCAAATTTTCACCGGCCCGAGCTTGAACGCCGTATCGAATTCGTAGCCGTAGAGACTCGGCGCGCCGCCCGTGTAATAGAACTCGCCGAGCAACGCGTTCGCGCGCTTGAACAGCACCAGCGTGGCGTGATCGTCGTGTTCGGTGACGCGCGCGATTGCGGGCATTGAATCCGCGTAGGACGTATCGGCGAGCGTCGTCGTCTCGATGGCCGGGCCGAACGCCTTGCCGCCTTTCATCGTGAAGACGCGCGTGCTCGCGCTGTCCCCACGCGGTTCGAGCACGGCCAGATCGTCGATGCCGTCGCCATCGATATCGCCCGCCACGACCTTGGCGAACGGCGCGCGCAACTGCGGATAGACGTTCGTGCGATAGCTCGGCGCGAAGGCGCTTCCGTCACTCGCGAATTGCGAGAGCGCGAGCGCGCCGTCGATATTCTCGATCGCGAGAAGCCCCACGTGCTTCGATTGCGCGACGCGAGCCGGCATGAAACGCGCGCTCTGACTCAACTGGCTCGCCTTTAACCACAGCGCAGGCGCGTTCGCCGTCGCGCCGCCCGACGTCAGCACCCAGAGGTCGAGCCCCGCGTCCTTGCTTTTCTGCGCGATCATCACGTCGGCGCGGCCGTCGCCGTTGAAATCGCCTGCCACGTATTGCTGCGCGATTTCGGGCGTCCATGCCGCGCTCGTCTGAAACCACAAACGGGGCGCCTCGAAATGCGTGCCGGCGCTTTTTAAAAGCCAGAACGCGGTGCCGCCGTTGCGCGGCGTGATCGCCATCAGATCGGCGCGGCCGTCGCCATCGAAATCGCCCAACAGAAAGCGCGCGCTGTCGAAGCAAAGCGAATCGGCATTGCAGGTCGGCGCGGTGGCTTGCGGGTCGAACGGCACGGCGTTCAGAAACCACGGCGACGCCCGGTCGAAGCGCGACATCTCCGCCACCCATACGTTGAAGCCGGGCCCGTCCTTGCGCCGCTGCACATACACGGCGCTGTCGCGGCCTTCGCCACGAACGTCGCCGAAGAGGGCGCCTTCCTGCCGCGTGTCCGTCCACACCGTTTGCGATGACGGCGACCAACGATACTGCGCCGTCAGCATCGAACAGCGGCTTGCCGTCAGTAAGTCGTTTTTCTCGCCGAGACAGTGATCGAGCGGCGTGTACACGAAGCCGAAGTCCCACGGCGTCCAGTGCTGTACCGCGCTTTCCGGCTTGCAGCTTTCCTCGACAAGCCCGTTTTCCCGTTCCGCGATACACCCGCGCGTCGCCGCGCTCACGAAGAGCGCATCGTTTTTAGCGCCCGGCGCGGCGGGCAACTGTTGCCAGAACCAGTTTTGCGTCGTGGCGCCTGTGCATGCGGCGAGCGTCGGTGCCTTACCCGCACCGGCCGATGTCAGGCAGCGGCTCGAGTATTCGTTGACGAGCTGGAACGGGCGCAACTGGAACTCCGGACCGGCGTCGTTCGCATGGGCCATGCTCCAGTAGCGGCGCGCGACCCAGTTGCCGTCCCACATGTACTCGCCGAAGACGTGACCGGCGTCGTTGCCATCGATCGCGAAATAGCTGCCGACGACATCGCGCTTTCGCAGCGTCTGCGCGGTGTCGAGATTCTTCGGCAAGCCGCCCGTCGGATAGGTGACGTGATAGCCGATCGGCACATCGCGCTTCAGGCTCTGCGCAACCACACGCGTAATGCGCGCCGCGAGAATGTGATCCGGATGCTCCATGAAGGCGACCGTATCCGGATTGAGCGTGTAGATTTCCGTGGCTTGCGAGAGGATCGCGCGCAACGTCGCGGAAAGGGCGGCGCGGTCGTAAGTGGTCGAACCGGTGCCGTCCGCTTGCAGCGGATAGGTATTGAGCGTCTGCCCGCGATCCCACAGCAGACCGAGCGGCACCTTGCCGCCGCGCACACCGCCGCCGGGCAACCGCAATTCGAGCAGCTTCACGCGCGGCTGCTGCGTAAGCACGAGCTGATGCACGGGCTTCCCCGCGAGCATCACTGTCGATTCTTGCCATTTGTCCGGCACGCCTGCCATGCGCGCATAGGCGAGCTTCGTGCCGGTCTCGCGAAGCACGACGTAATCGAACTTCGCACCGTTTGCGCCGCCGATCAGGTGAACCGTCGTCACGCACCAGCCGGCGTCGAGCTTGTCGCTGATGCCGGGATTCACGAAGAGGAGATCGTCGTCCAGGTGGGCGACTACCGTGATGAGAGTGCCCGCGTGGCAATCGGCGACGGGCGGGGCCGCGCGGGCGCCAGCCGGGAGGAGCGCGCCGCATAGCGCCCACATCAAAGAAAGAATCAGATTGCCGATCCACCGTCTCGCTATGCTTCTGCGCATGCTTTCCCCGTAAGCGCTTATCGACGCGCCGATCGTCGACAGAATAAAGCAGAAGATTGCCGTGCGAACGAGAAATCGGTCAGTGGCCGAGCGAACATGAATGGGGCTGACGCGTCCAATCTCGCGGCATAGAAGGGCATCGCCTTGCGCCGGGCTTACGTGCATCAAGATAACTGCCGTAAGGCAGCGTTTTAGGACCGCTCTGATTCGAACAGTACTGGCCGCCGACTATTCTCTCTTCCGTAGCCGAGGTTGTCTCTGCCAGAGCTACGTCTCTCAAGGATGTTTGCCCCGCCCCGCGCGGGGCTTTTTTTTTGGCTACGGGTTTCGCGGATGCGCTTATTCGCGCGGGTTGGCGAGCCGTGGCAAGAAAAAACCCGCGGTGCTTTCGCATGCGCGGGTTTCAAATGGGGTGGTGGAGGCGGCGGGAATCGAACCCGCGTCCAGAAGCACTCTACGAACAGTTCTACATACTTAGTTCTATCTTTTGATTTAACCGTAGCAACGCGGACGAACACGCTTCGCTACAGCGATTCACTAAATTTTCGACTTTGGCGTCGTGACGCCGACAAAGCTTAACTGACGTATATGACCTCTCGTGGTATTGCTACCCTAACCCGTCAGTAAGTTAGTGAGAGGACGGCGGCCCTTAGGCTGCCAGTGCGAACGTTTCGTCGTTTGCAGTTACGTTTTTCCCATTGATTAACGAGGTGACGGGTCCTCGGTATGCCCTGACCGCTTCGCAACCCCTGTCGAAACCAGGTCGCCCCCAAGCAGAACGGGGATTATCCCATGAAAAGCCATGTGAGGCGAACCGCGGCCACTTTCAAGCGATATCGCGCAGCAATTGCTGCAGTTCTTCTGGCGTGTCCACTACGTGAGTCGCGTGCCAGCGGTGCGGCGGAATGTCGTCGCCGCAATAGCCATAGGCCGCCGCCACGGTGATCATGCCGGCTGCAAAGCCTGCCTGAACGTCGCGCAAGTCGTCGCCGACATAGACGATTCGCTCCGGCGCCACATCCAGTAATTCGGCCGCGTGCAGCAGCGGCGCGGGATGCGGCTTCGAATGCGCCGTCGTATCGCCACAAACGAGACAACCGGCCCGCTTATCCAGTCCGAGCAGGGCGACGAGCGGTTCGGCGAAGCGCGTCACCTTATTCGTCACGATGCCCCAGCGCACGCCGCGTGCATCGAGCTGATCGAGCAACTCGGTGATGCCGGGAAACAGCGTCGTTTCGATACACAAATCCGCTTCGTAGTTGGCGAGAAACTCATCACGCATCGCCGCGAAATCGGGATGCTCGGGGCTGATCTCGAACGCGCCGCCCAACAACCCGCGCGCACCCGCCGATGCGTAAGGCCGCAGGGTTTCGAGGGGGCGCATTTCGAGTCCGCGATCGTGCCGCATCTTGTTGACGGCCGCGACGAGATCGGGCGCAGTATCGGCGATGGTGCCGTCGAGATCGAACAGTACGGCCTGGCAGAGCCCGAGCGAATCGCCCTCGGCGGCGCGCTGGGGCAGCGGGGTGGGATCGTCGGGCAGGGGCGTCGTCTGGACAACACCGTTCTGGTCTTCTTGGGTCATGGCGTCAGGCTTCCCGGCGGCAGGCCATCATATAGTTGATGCTCGTGTCAGTAGACAGCCCGAAGTGGCGCGAGAACGGACGGTAGGTGATGCCTTTGATGTCGACCGGCAAGAGCGACGCCGTGCGCGCGAAGGTAGCGAGTTCGGACGGCTTGATGAAGCGCGCGTAGTCATGCGTGCCGCGTGGCAACATGCGCGCGATGTACTCCGCGCCGATCACGGCGAACATATACGCCTTCGCGTTGCGATTCAGCGTAGAGAAGAAGACCCAGCCGCCTGGCTTGACCAGCGCGGCGCACGCGGCAACGGTGCCCGCCGGATTCGGCACGTGCTCGAGCATTTCCATGCAGGTCACGACGTCGTAGGAAGCGGGTTCGCGCGCGGCCAGCGCTTCGGCTGCGATCTCCTCGTACGCCACCTCCACGCCGCTTTCCAGACTATGCAGATCCGCGACGCCAAGCGCACTCGACGACAAGTCGATGCCCTTGACCTTCGCGCCACGCGCCGCCATCGATTCCGACAAAATGCCGCCGCCGCAGCCGATGTCGAGCACTTGCTTGCTCATCAGATGCGCGTGCGCATCGATCCAGTCGAGCCGCACCGGGTTCAATTCGTGAAGCGGTTTGAACTCGGCGTTCGGGTCCCACCAGCGATGCGCAAGCTCGCTAAATTTCTGCAGTTCGTGGGGATCGACGTTGGTCATATTCTCAATTGCCCTTCTAAGTCGTGAATCGTTAAGGATCGAGTATATAGGCGCGGGAAAAGGGCGGCAAAAAGCTGAAGTGACGCGTCGCCGACAACTTCGCTCGTTCCGTGCCATAGCCGTCGAAGCCGCCTGCGCCGGGGCCACGGTTATTGCGCTTTATTCGATGCGGGCATCTCACGGAGATTCACAAAAATCGCAGGCATAAAAAAACCCCCGCCGAAGCGGGGGTTCGATCCTGCGGCAATCAGCGCAATTACTGCGGCTGACGCGTCGTGCCGACAACTTCGACTTCCACGCGACGATCCGGTGCGAGGCAGGCGATAAGTTGCTTGCGGTTCTTCTGGTTGCAGCCCGTGGTGACCGGGTTGCGCTTGCCCTTGCCTTCCGTATAGATACGGTTGGCTTCGATGCCCTTGCTGACCAGGTAAGCCTTGACAGCTTGCGCACGGCGCAGCGACAGACGGTCGTTGTACTTGTCCGAACCAATGCGGTCGGTGTAGCCGGTAGCGACCACGACTTCCAGGTTCAGCGCGCCGATCTTCGATGCGAGATCGTCAAGCGCGGTCTTGCCAGCCGGCTTCAGAACTGCCTTGTCGAAGTCGAACAGAGCGTCAGCTTGATAGGTGACCTTCTGGCTTTGGATAACCGGGGGCGGCGGAGCGACCGGTGCGGGCGGCGTCGGCGCGACTGCGACCAGAGCGCCATCGCACTTTGCGTTGGCCGTGGCCGGGGTCCAGAATGCGTCGCGCCAGCAGAGTTCGTTCGTGCCGTTCATCCACACATACTCGCCCGTGCCGTTCACCCAGTTGTCGTTCACGGCTTGTCGCGAGGCCGGCACCGATTGCGCCGAGGCCGATGCAGCCATAACTGCGGTAGCTGCAATGAACGCGAGCTTTGAAAGTTTATTCATATTTCTCCTCTCGAAATTGAGATTACCGCAGGTTTACTGCGAGCCTGTAGACAAAGACAAGTCATACATTGCTCGGAGTATAACATTCCCTACGGAACAAAACGCGGCTGTGTAGACTTCGAGCAGTGTCTAACTTTGTGCGTTGGCATTTTGCCATATCGTTCCCTTGCAACGATAAAAATATCCCCGCACCCTCTGCGCCCGCAACCTTATGTGGTGCATGCGCAACAAGAAAGGGACAGGAGCCGGTCTTGGCCGCGGAAGGCGCGAAACGTGCGCACTTTATGTGCCCGCGAGCCAATATCTGCGTATCTTTATCGTCGGGTTTGTACTGCTTTAGCAAAACGACGAGGCGGCATCATAGCCCGCCTAAGTGACGAAATCAGTGAAACGTTCCCTGGTTTTTGTAAGTAATTGGAACAAGTGCATCTATCCCTCATTCCTCAAGATCGGGAACGGCGGTTGAGCGTCCCATACACTATGTATACGCCGAGCCTCCGGACGCGGATGTCGCGCATGTTAGAATCTTTGGATGCGCTGCGTTCGCAGCGCCGCAGCGTATGGCTTACGCGCCTGGCCGGCGCGGGTCGCGCGGCCGGCGGGCGAGGGCGAAACTCGAGGTAATGTTTTCGAATCGTCGGATCGCGCTGCTGTGTCGCTGCTGCACAGTTCAAGACACGGATAATGGATCAATTCGCCAAAGAGACTCTGCCAATCTCCCTAGAGGAGGAAATGCGCCGCTCATATCTCGATTACGCGATGAGCGTGATCGTCGGGCGAGCGCTTCCCGATGTCCGCGATGGACTGAAGCCCGTACACCGTCGCGCGCTTTATTCCATGCACGAGCTGAACAACGACTGGAATCGCGCGTATAAAAAGTCGGCGCGTATCGTCGGCGACGTGATTGGTAAGTACCATCCGCACGGCGACGCATCGGTGTACGAGACGATCGTTCGCATGGCTCAGCCGTTTTCGCTGCGCTACATGCTGGTGGACGGCCAGGGCAACTTCGGTTCGGTCGACGGCGACAACGCCGCCGCCATGCGTTACACCGAAATCCGCATGGCGAAGATCGGTCACGAACTGCTGGCCGACATCGACAAGGAAACCGTCGACTTCGGCCCGAACTACGACGGCAGCGAAAGCGAGCCGCTCGTACTTCCGGCGCGCATCCCGAATCTGCTGATCAACGGCTCAGCCGGTATCGCGGTCGGCATGGCGACGAACATTCCGCCGCACAATTTGCGCGAAATCGTCGACGCCTGTCTGCATCTGCTCACCACGCCTGAGGCGACGGTCGACGAACTCATCGAGATCGTGCCGGCGCCGGATTTCCCGACGGCCGGCATCATCTACGGCGTCGCGGGCGTGCGCGACGGTTATCGCACGGGGCGCGGTCGCGTCGTCATGCGTGCGACCACGCATTTCGAAGAGATCGACCGCGGCCAGCGCATGGCCATCATCGTCGACGAGATTCCGTATCAGGTGAACAAGCGCACGCTGCTCGAGCGCATCGCCGAACTCGTCAACGAGAAAAAGATCGAGGGCATCTCCGACATTCGCGACGAGTCCGACAAGAGCGGCATGCGTGTCGTGATCGAACTCAAGCGCGGAGAAGTGCCGGAAGTCATTCTGAACAATCTGTATAAGCAGACGCAGCTTCAGGACACTTTCGGCATGAATCTGGTCGCGCTCGTCGACGGCCAGCCCAAGCTGCTGAACCTGAAGGAAATGCTGGAATGCTTCCTGTCGCATCGGCGGGAAGTGCTCACGCGGCGCACGGTCTACGAACTGCGCAAGGCGCGCGATCGCGGACACGTGCTCGAAGGCCTCGCGGTGGCGCTCGCGAATATCGACGAATTCATCGCGATCATCAAGGCCGCGCCAACCCCGCCTGTGGCGAAGCAAGAGTTGATGAACCGTCCGTGGGATTCGTCGCTCGTGCGCGAAATGCTCACGCGCACCGAGACCGAGGCGACGGGCGGGCGTATTGCGTATCGTCCGGAAGGACTGAATCCAGCCTACGGGCTGCAGGAAGATGGGCTCTACAAGCTGTCGGACGTCCAGGCGCAGGAAATTCTGCAGATGCGCCTGCAACGCCTGACGGGTCTCGAACAAGACAAGATCGTCGCCGAGTATCGTGACGTGATGGCGCAGATCGCCGACTTGCTCGACATCCTCGCGCGGCCGGAGCGTATCCGTCAGATCATCGTCGAAGAACTGGGCCAGGTACGCGCCGAGTTCGGTGACGAGCGTCGTTCGCGTATCGAGTTGAATGCAACCGAGCTGAACACCGAAGACCTGATCACGCCGCAGGAAATGGTCGTGACCATGTCGCATACCGGCTACGTGAAGTCGCAGCCGCTTTCCGAGTATCGCGCGCAAAAGCGTGGCGGGCGCGGCAAGCAGGCCACGCAAATGAAGGAAGACGATTGGATCGACACGCTTTTCATCGCGAACACGCACGATCACATGCTGTGCTTCTCGAACCGCGGTCGCGTGTACTGGATCAAGGTCTACGAAGTGCCGCAAGGCTCGCGCAATTCGCGCGGCCGGCCAATCGTCAACATGTTCCCGCTGCAGGAAGGCGAGAAGATCAACGTCGTGCTGCCTATCAAGGACTTCTCGGCCGACAAGTTCGTCTTCATGGCCACTTCGCTCGGCACCGTCAAGAAGACGCCGCTCGAAGCGTTCAGCCGTCCGCTCAAGAAGGGCATCATCGCGGTCGGTCTGGATGACGGCGACTTTCTCATCGGCGCGGCCATTACCGACGGCGCGCATGACGTCATGCTGTTCTCCGATTCAGGCAAGGCGGTGCGTTTCGACGAGAACGACGTGCGCGCCATGGGCCGCGAAGCGCGCGGCGTGCGTGGCATGCAACTGGAAGACGGTCAGCAGGTCATCGCCATGCTCGTGGCCGGCGACGAAATCCAGTCGGTGCTCACCGCGACGGAAAACGGCTACGGCAAGCGCACGCCGATCAACGAATACACACGCCATGGCCGCGGCACGAAGGGCATGATCGCGATCCAGACTTCCGAGCGCAACGGCCGCGTGGTCGCCGCGACGCTCGTCGAGCCGGAAAGCGAGATCATGCTGATCACGACATCGGGCGTGCTCATCCGCACGCGCGTGTCCGAAATCCGCGAAATGGGGCGTGCAACTCAAGGTGTTACACTCATCAGCCTTGACGAGGGCACCAAGTTGTCGGGACTGCAGCATATCGCGGAGGCGGAAGCCGAAGTGGAAGCAGAAGCTGAAGCACTCGACGAAGGCGACACCGGCACGAACGGCTCCGCCGCCGCGCCGGGCGACTCAGAAAATGATGAAAACGGCGAAGACGCCTGATATTTTTTGTGACGCAAGCTTCTCGTATTCGCTTTTGAAAGCCTGAATTGGTTAAGCTGCGCGACTCGGGCCTGTTGTCGGCGCTGTGCTTCGTTATGTGCGAAGCCAGCGTCGAAAATCTGAAGGCTCGTCGCCGGTGCAGAACTGGATATTTTTTACAGGGAGTAATGATGCAAGGACGTTTCAAGCAGTGGATGTTGCTGGCCGCTTTCGTGCCGACTTTCGCGATGGCTCAGTCGCTTCAGAACCAGGCGCCGAACCAGGCGGCAGCTCCGGCACCGGCCGCAGCAGCCCCGGTTGATCCGGCCAAGCAAGCCGCGATCAAGGACCTGCTCGACGCGATCGACGCGCAGAAGCTGGTCGGCGCGATCGGCAACAGCGCGCAAATGCAGTCGAAGCAACTCGTCCCGGCAATCCTGTCGGACGCGCTGTCGGAAAACAAGTCGCTGAACGACAAGCAGAAGCAAGCTGCCGTTCCGACGCTGCAAAAGAACGCAGTGCCGAAGCTGGTCGACTCGGCAGGGCAGGTGTTCGCAACTGACAGCTTCCGTCAGGACGCAATGAAAGCTCAGTACGACGCATACGCGAAGTACTACACGACCGATGAAATCAAGGACCTGACCTCGTTCTACAAGAGCACGACGGGCCGCAAGTTCATTCAGGTTCAAGACCAAGTTGGTCGCGACGTGGTCAATGGTTTGATGCAGAAGTACATGCCGCAAGCCATCAAGGCAACGCGCACGCAAGCCGACCAGGAAGTGGCAAGCGTCAAGCCGGGCAAGTAAGCACGGTGGCATAGTCTGGAAGGCTCGCGCATTGGCGGGTTTTCAGGACAGTGCGATAATGGCTGTTTGCGCGCAAGCGCAAGCAGCCATTTCTTTTTTAGGCGCGGACAACGAGCTTTTCGGCTCATCGTTTCAGGCTCCGCGTCTGTCGAACGAGACAAATCGGGATCTCCAGATGCGCGTGTTCAATTTCTCCGCCGGCCCGGCCGCCTTGCCAGAAGAAGTGTTGAAGCAAGCCGCCGATGAAATGCTCGATTGGCAAGGCAGCGGCATGAGCGTGATGGAGATGAGTCACCGCGGCGCGGAGTTCACGTCGATCCATGAAGCGGCGCTGACCGATCTGCGGGAATTGCTCAAGGTGCCGGCGTCGCATCGCATATTGTTTCTGCAGGGCGGTGGCATTGGCGAAAACGCCATCGTGCCGATGAACATGCTCGGTACGAAGAAGACCGCCGATTTCGTCGTCACCGGTTCATGGTCGACCAAGTCGCTCAAGGAAGCGCAGAAGTACTGCACGCCGCATCTCGCGGCGACTGGCAAGACCGAGCAGGGCTTCACGCGCGTGCCTGTGTTGAGCGAGTGGCAGCTTTCGGACGATCCCGCCTACGTGCATCTGTGCACGAACGAAACCATCGACGGCGTCGAGGCCTTCGAAATTCCCGATCTCGGCGACATTCCGCTCGTGGCGGACGCGTCGTCGCACATTCTTTCGCGTCCCATGGACGTCGCCAAGTACGGCGTGCTCTTCGGCGGCGCGCAGAAGAACATCGGCATGGCGGGCGTGACGGTCGTGATCGTGCGCGAGGATCTGCTCGACCGCGCGCTGTCTATCTGCCCGTCCGCGTTCGAGTGGAAGATCGTCGCGGAGAACAATTCGATGTACAACACGCCGCCCACTTACGCGATCTACGTCGCTGGCCTCGTCTTCAAGTGGCTGAAGAAACAGGGCGGCCTGGAAGCCATGGAAGCGCGCAATCTCGAAAAGGCGACGTTGCTTTACGACACCATCGATTCCAGCGATTTCTACGTCAACAAGGTCGACCGGAACGCGCGCTCGCGCATGAACGTGCCGTTCTTCCTCGCCGACGAATCGCGCAATACCGATTTCCTGACCGGCGCCAAGGCGCGCGGTCTGTTGCAACTGAAGGGCCACAAGTCCGTCGGCGGCATGCGGGCATCGATCTACAACGCGGTGCCGGTCGAGGGCGTGAAAGCGCTCGTCGAGTACATGAAGGAATTCGAGCAGACCAGCGCGTAAGCCTCATCGCTCCTTTAACTGCCTCTGCCCCAAGCACCGCATGGACGACGATCTCAATTCAAGACTCAAACCGCTGCGTGAACGCATCGACGCGCTCGACGCGCAACTCATCGCGCTTTTGAATCAGCGCGCTTCCGTCGCGCTCGAAGTCGGCGAAGTGAAGAAGCATTTCAACGCGCCCGTGTTTCGGCCGGAGCGCGAACTGCAAGTCATCGCGCGTCTGCAGGAAATGAGCGACGGCCCGCTCGCCGACGCGCACATCGCCGCAATCTGGCGCGAGATCATGGCCGCGAGCCGCGCGCTCGAACAGACTATCCGTTCAGCGTTCCTGGGCCCGGTCGGCACGTATAGCGAACAGGCGATGTTCGAATACTTCGGTCATTCGATCGAGGGCCTCGCGTGTCCGTCCATCGACGAAGTGTTTCGCTCGGTCGAAGCGGGCGCCGCGCAATATGGCGTCGTGCCGGTCGAGAATTCGGCGGAAGGCGCGGTGTCGCGCACGCTGGACTTGCTGCTGGAAACGTCGCTCTTGATTGGCGGCGAACTCGCGCTGCCGATTCACCACAATCTTTTGACCGCGTCCGGCACGCTCGAAGGCGTGAAGCGCGTCTATGCGCATCCGCAAGCGCTCGCGCAGTGCCAGCACTGGCTGACCGCGAACGCGCCGCAGCTCGAACGGCAGGCGGTTTCGAGCAACGCGGAAGCGGCGCGTATCGCGGTGGGCGACCCGGCCGTCGCGGCCATCGCTGGCGACCGCGCGGCCACGCATTACGGCTTGGGCGTCGTTTATTCGCAGATTCAGGACGACCCGCACAACCGCACGCGCTTCGTGATCATCGGTCGCGAACCGACGGGGCCGAGCGGTCACGATCAAACTTCGCTCATCGTGACGGTGACCAATGAATCGGGCGCAATGTTCAAGCTCCTGGAGCCGCTCGCAAAGCACGGCGTTTCCATGACGCGCTTCGAATCGCGGCCCGCGCGCGCCGGCACGTGGGAGTATTACTTCTATATCGATATCGAAGGGCATCGCGACGATGCGTTCGTCGCCGCCGCGCTCGATGAACTTGGGCGCAAGGCCGCGTTTCTGAAGATTCTCGGGTCCTATCCGCGCGCGCGTTGACCCGAGTTTTCGCGGGCCGCCGCTCGATTGGGCAGCGGCCGATTTTTCCAGCGTCGAACGGCGCGCACTTATCGATGTTCCGTGGACGCATTCTCTTTCAATAAACTGGTTATTTTCGGCGTCGGCCTGATCGGCGGATCGCTTGCGCGCGCGTTGCGCGAGCGCGCGGGAATCGAAGGCCGCGTGGTCGGCATCGGACGCTCGCTGCGCTCGGTCGAGCGCGCGCTCGAACTCGGCGTGATCGACGAAGCCGTCGCGCTCGACGACGACGCGGCGCTCGCACGCGCGTTGCACGGCGCGGATCTCGTCTTGATCGCGGCGCCCGTCGCGCAGACCGAACCGCTGCTCGCGCGCATCGCGCCCTTGCTCGAAGCGCGGACCATCGTCACGGACGCAGGCAGCACCAAGAGCGACGTCGTCGCGGCGGCGCGCGCGGCGCTCGGCGTAAAGCTTGCGCAGTTCGTGCCCGGGCATCCGATCGCCGGGCGCGAATCGAGCGGCGTCGATGCCGCCTTGCCCGACCTTTACGTGGATCGCAACGTCGTGCTTTGTCCGCTCGCCGAAAACGCGCCGGCCGATGTCGACCGCATCGCCGCGATGTGGCGCGCGACCGGCGCGGCGGTGCATCGCATGAGCGAGACGCAGCATGATCGCGTGTTCGCGTCGGTGAGCCATCTGCCGCACGTGCTCTCGTTCGCGCTCGTCGAGCAGATTTTGGAAGCACCCGACGCCGAGCTCAAGTTCTCATTCGCCGCGGGCGGATTTCGCGATTTCACGCGCATCGCGGCATCGAGTCCGGAAATGTGGCGCGACATCTGCGTGGCGAATCGCGCCGCGCTGCTCGCCGAACTCGACGATTACGCCGCCGTGCTCGCACGGTTTCGCGCGGCCATCGATGCGTCGGACGGCGCGGCGCTCGAAGCGGCGTTCGCGCGTTCGCGTGTCGCCAGAAAAGAATGGCAGGAACGCGGCAGCATCAAGACGTCCGGCGATCCCGCCGCGAAATAAGGAAAGACCATGGAACATCTCGATCTCGGACCCTTCTCCCGCGCGTCCGGCACGGTGCGGCTGCCCGGCTCGAAGAGCATCTCGAACCGCGTGCTTTTGCTCGCCGCGCTCGCGAGCGGCGAAACGCAGATCACGAATCTGCTCGATTCCGACGACACACGCGTGATGCTCGCCGCGCTGCAAACGCTCGGCGTTACGCTTCTAAACGACGGCGAACGCGTCATCGTGAACGGCACGGGCGGCGCGTTTCCGTCGAAGGCGGCGGAACTGTTTCTCGGCAACGCGGGCACGGCGGTGCGGCCGCTCACGGCGGCGCTCGCGGTCAACGGCGGCGAATATCGCGTGCATGGCGTGCCGCGCATGCACGAACGGCCAATCGGCGATCTGGTCGATGGCTTGCGTCAGATCGGCGCGAAAATCGACTACGAGCTCAACGACGGCTTCCCGCCGCTCAAGATTCATGCGGCGAAAATCGCCATCGACCAACCCATCCGCGTACGCGGCGATGTATCGAGTCAGTTTCTGACCGCGCTTCTGATGAGCCTTCCGGTGATCGAGGGGCGTGACGCGTCGGTGACCATCGAAGTCGAAGGCGAGCTGATTTCGAAGCCGTACATCGACATCACCATCCGGCTGATGGAGCGTTTCGGCGTGCAGGTCGAGCGCGACGGCTGGGCGCGCTTTACCGTGCCGGCCGGCGCGGGCTACCGGTCGCCAGGAGCGATCATGGTCGAAGGCGATGCATCGTCCGCGTCGTATTTCCTGGCGGCGGGCGCAATCGGCGCCGGTCCGGTGCGCGTGGAAGGCGTGGGCCGGGCGAGCATCCAGGGCGATGTCGGTTTCGCCGACGCGCTCAATCGCATGGGCGCGAACGTGATGATGGGCGAAGACTGGATCGAAGTGCGCGGCGTCGAGTCCGACGACGGCAAACTCGCGCCCATCGACATGGACTTCAACCTGATTCCCGACGCGGCGATGACCATTGCCGTCGCCGCGCTCTTTGCCAACGGCACGACCACGCTGCGCAATATCGCTAGCTGGCGCGTGAAGGAAACGGACCGCATCGCCGCGATGGCAACCGAGTTGCGCAAGGTCGGCGCGACGGTGGAAGAGGGCGCGGATTATCTCGTCGTCACGCCACCCGCCGAACTCACGCCGAACGCCGCGATCGATACTTACGACGATCACCGCATGGCCATGTGTTTTTCGCTCGTGAGTCTGGGCGGCGTGCCGGTTCGCATCAACGATCCGAAGTGCGTGAACAAGACGTTCCCCGATTATTTCGATCGCTTCGCGACGCTCGCCCACGCCTGAAAGAGACGCCCAAGACTCAAACGCCAACGAACGCCGCAATATGAAACGCGACCATTTCGACTTCAACGAAAGCAGTAATAACGGGCCAGAAAGGCCGAGAGCAATGAAACCGACCCGTCCATTCGACCCCACACCAGTAATCACCATCGACGGGCCGACCGCTTCGGGCAAGGGCACGGTCGCGGCGCTCGTCGCGGCCACGCTCGGCTTCCACCTGCTCGACAGCGGCGCGCTTTATCGGCTGACGGCGTTGGCAAGCCTGAGCTACGACATCGACACGGACGACGCTGCCGCCCTCGCAAAGCTCATCGGTGCGCTTCACATCACCTTCCGCGAGGGCTGTGCGCAGCTCGACGGCGTGGATGTATCTAGCGAGATTCGCGCCGAGGAAGTCGGCAACCGCGCGTCGGCGATCGCCGTGCATCCGCAAGTGCGGCAGGCGCTCGTCGCGCGGCAGCGGGCGTTCCGCAAGCGTCCGGGCTTGGTCGCCGATGGCCGCGACATGGGCACCGTCATCTTTCCCGATGCCACGTTGAAAGTGTTTCTGACCGCAAGCGTCGAAGCACGCGCGGCACGCCGGCATAAGCAATTGATGCAAAAAGGTTTTTCTGCTAATATGGATGACTTGCTGCGAGATTTGCGTGAGCGCGACGCCCGGGACTCCAACCGGGCCACCGCACCGCTCAAAGCCGCGGCGGACGCGAAGACGCTGGACACCTCCGGTTTGTCGGTCGATCAGACGGTGGAACAAATCATCGGTTGGTACAGCGCGGTTCGTGTATAGCGGTTCGTTTTTAGCGAGTTGTGAAGAACAGTAGTCAGCTGTAGACGCAAGGTGCTCTTCCATGTGGCGGAGCGTGTTTTAACCCCTTAACCCCGCATCGCCTCGCGCACTTATCCGGCCATATTCCGGCTCTTCGGAAACTTCAAAGGCCATCGCGCAAAAGCCGTGCAAATATCGATTTTTATGTCCGACCTGCAAACCTCTACCCCGAATACCGAATCTTTCGCGGCTCTGTTCGAAGAGTCGCTGACCAAGCAGGACATGCGCGCCGGCGAAGTGATCTCCGCCGAAGTCGTGCGCGTCGACCACAACTTCGTGGTCGTGAACGCTGGTCTCAAGTCCGAAGCCTACATTCCGCTCGAAGAATTCCTGAACGACGCGGGCGAGGTTGAAGTGCAGGCGGGCGACTTCGTTTCCGTCGCAATCGACGCGCTGGAAAACGGCTATGGCGACACCATCCTGTCGCGCGACAAGGCGAAGCGTCTGGCTTCGTGGCTGTCGCTGGAAAAGGCCCTCGACAACAACGAACTCGTGACCGGCACGATCACGGGCAAGGTCAAGGGCGGCATGACCGTGATGGTCAACGGCATCCGCGCATTCCTGCCGGGTTCGCTGGTCGACACGCGTCCGGTCAAGGACACGACGCCGTACGAAGGCAAGACGCTCGAATTCCGCGTCATTAAGCTCGACCGCAAGCGTAACAACGTCGTGCTGTCGCGCCGCGCTGTCATCGAAGCGACGCAAGGCGAAGAGCGCGCAAAGCTGCTCGAAACGCTGAAGGAAGGCGCGATCGTGGAAGGCGTGGTCAAGAACATCACCGACTACGGCGCATTCGTTGACCTCGGCGGTATCGACGGCCTGCTGCACATCACCGACATCGCATGGCGTCGTGTGCGTCACCCGAGCGAAGTTCTGTCGGTTGGCCAGGAAGTTACCGCCAAGATCCTCAAGTTCGACCAAGAGAAGAACCGCGTTTCGCTCGGCATCAAGCAACTGGGTGACGATCCGTGGGAAGGCATCTCGCGCCGTTACCCGTCGGGCACGCGCCTGTTCGGCAAGGTCACCAACATCACCGACTACGGCGCATTCGTCGAAGTGGAATCGGGCATCGAAGGCCTGGTTCACGTGTCGGAAATGGACTGGACGAACAAGAACGTTGCACCGTCGAAGGTCGTGCAGCTGGGCGACGAAGTCGAAGTCATGGTTCTGGAAATCGACGAAGACCGCCGCCGTATCTCGCTCGGCATGAAGCAATGCAAGCCGAATCCGTGGGATGACTTCAGCCGCAACTTCAAGAAGGGCGACAAGATCAGCGGCGCCATCAAGTCGATCACCGACTTCGGCGTGTTCATCGGTCTGCCGGGCGGCATCGACGGCCTGGTTCACCTCTCCGACTTGTCGTGGAGCGAAACCGGCGAAGAAGCCGTGCGCAAGTACAAGAAGGGCGACGAAGTCGAAGCCGTGGTTCTGGGCATCGACGTGGACAAGGAACGTATTTCGCTCGGCATCAAGCAGCTCGAAGGCGATCCGTTCAACAACTTCGTCGCGATCAACGACAAGGGCGCTATCGTCGACGGTACGGTGAAGTCGGTGGACGCGAAGGGTGCGGTTATCACCCTGACGGCGGACGTCGAAGGTTATTTGCGTGCTTCGGAAATCGCGCAAGATCGCGTGGAAGATGCTCGCAACGTGCTGAAGGAAGGCGACAAGGTCAACGCGATGATCATCAACATCGATCGCAAGTCGCGTGGCATCAACCTGTCGATCAAGGCGAAGGATTCGGCCGAACAGCAGGAAGCCATTCGTGGTCTGCAGACTTCGGACTCGAACGCCGCCGCCACCGGCACGACCAACCTCGGCGCGCTGCTCAAGGCCAAGCTTGACGGCCAGAACAGCTAAGCCTTAACGGTACTGCTGCAGTATGACCAAATCGGAATTGGTCGCCCAGTTGGCGTCGCGATTTCCGCAACTTGTCCTTAAGGATGCGGATTTCGCGGTGAAGACGATGCTCGATGCGATGTCGGAGGCTTTGGCCAACGGTCATCGTATCGAGATTCGCGGCTTCGGCAGCTTCGGGCTCAATCGCCGTCCGTCGCGCGTCGGGCGCAATCCAAAGTCGGGTGAGAAAGTGCTGGTACCGGAGAAATTCGTGCCGCACTTCAAGCCGGGCAAGGAGTTGCGTGAACGCGTGGATGGTCGTGCGGGTGAGCCGCTGAAGGAGTCGAATGACGACGATGCGGACGATCTCTGATCGGCGCCCATCGTCCCCGTGATCAACTTGATCTCAGGTTCGCGGCGTCCGGCCACGAGGCAATCGACCAGAAAAGCACCCTGCGGGGTGCTTTTTTTATTGCCGGCCCAACTTGCGCGGCCTTATAGCGGCACGTTACGGGTGCGGCATTTGCTCAGCCATCGCCTGCTGATCAATTTCAACGATTGGTGATAGCCCTTTCGCGCCCGATGCGTTCCAATTGAGGTCGGCGCGCCGCAGGTGCTGGCGCGCGAAGGCATCCATTACAATACCGGTCACTTTGACCTGGTTATCATCCGCGCGGGCTTGGCGTCATGCCAACCACTGACACGCGCGACCGCTCCTGGAAAACCGTACATGAAATTCATCGTCTGGCTGATCCGTGTCCTGGTATTCGTGCTTCTGCTCGTGCTGGCGCTCGCGAATCGCGACCCCGTCACGCTGAACGCGCCCGGAGGATTTCAATGGCAAGCCCCGTTGATCCTGATCGGCCTCGCATTTTTCCTCGTGGGCTTGCTGGCGGGACTGGTTTCGGCTGTGCCGAAGATGCTGCGTTTGCGCATGGAAAACGGGCGCCTCAAGCGCGAGTTGCGTGTCGCACGCGAGACGCCGGTGGTGAAGGAAGAGCCGCCCATGCCGCCGCTCATCTAAAGAAATCATTCGCAACTGTCCCGGCGAGCGCCGTGAGGGTTGTTAAAAAGCAGACACCTAACCGACTCTTCGACAAAAGCGCATGGATCTAGACTTCTGGTGGCTGCTCGTCATTCCCGTTGCCTTCGCTCTCGGCTGGATGGCGTCCCGCTATGACCTGAAAACGCTGCTATCCGAAAATGCGAGCCTGCCGCGCTCGTATTTTCGCGGCCTGAATTTCCTGCTCAACGAGCAACACGACAAGGCGATCGACGCGTTCATCGAGGTGGCCAAGCTCGATCCCGAAACCATCGAACTGCACTTTGCGCTCGGCAACCTGTTTCGGCGGCGCGGCGAAACCGATCGCGCGATCCGCGTGCATCAGAACCTCTTGAGCCGTGCCGATCTTCCCGTGGCCGAGCGCGATCACGCGCTCTATGAACTCGGTCAGGACTTTCTGAAGGCTGGGCTGCTCGATCGCGCCGAGGAAACTTTCCGCTCGCTCGAAGCCGGCGAATACTCGCTCGGCGCGCAACGTGCGCTTCTGACCATCTATGAAATCGAAAAAGATTGGCCGAAGTCGATCTCGACCGCCGAGCGCATCGAAAAGATGGGCGCGCCGTCGCTGCATATGGAGATCGCGCATTTCCACTGCGAGCTTGCGCAGGAGGCTTTGCAGCGCAAGAATCCGGAAGGCGCGCGCGACGAGTTGAAGCTCGCGCTGGCGTCGAATCCGGATAACGTGCGCGCAACCATTCTCTCGGGCGATGTCGAAGCCGCCGCCGGCAATGTCGAAACGGCGATCGAAAGCTGGAAGCGCGTGGAGGCGCAGAACGAAGCGTATCTGCCGCTCGTCGCCGAAAAGCTGATGAAGGCGTACAGCACGCTTGGCCGCAAGGAAGAGGGCGTCGACTTGTTGATCGATTACGCGAGCCGTTATCCATCGAACGATTTGCTCGATGTCGCGTACAAGCATGTTCAGGAGTTGCGCGGACTCGACGCGGCGCACGCGCTTGCGAGGAAGCAAATGGAAAGCGCGCCGAACCTCGCGGGCATGACGCGTCTGCTCGAAGCGCAGGAAGCGACCGCCGAGGAGCCGCGCCGCGGCGAGCTCGAACTCATGCGCACGCTCGTCAAACAGCGCACGAAGAATCTGCCGCGCTATACATGTCAGACCTGCGGCTTCCGCGCGCGTCTATTCTATTGGCAATGCCCCGGCTGCAGCGGCTGGGAAACCTACGCGCCGCGCCGCGTGGAGCCGATCACCAGTTCCGCCTGAGGGCGGACGCGCTCGAGAGCGCGAGGCGTCGTCTCCGCCACCGGCATTTCAGGAATCAGTTAAAAGCGTATGAAAATCACCATCGTCGGCACGGGTTACGTCGGTCTGGTTACCGGCGCGTGTCTCGCCGAAATCGGCAATGACGTGTTTTGCGTGGATGTCGATCCGCGCAAGATCGATATTCTCAACAACGGCGGCGTGCCGATCCACGAGCCGGGCTTGCAGGAAATGCTCCGGCGCACGCGCGCGGCGGGTCGTATTCAGTTTTCCACCGACGTGCAGGCAAGCGTCGAGCATGGCGAGATCCAGTTCATCGCGGTCGGCACGCCGCCCGACGAGGATGGCTCCGCCGACTTGCAGTACGTGCTCGCGGCGGCGCGCAATATCGGCCGCTATTCGAACGGCTTCAAGGTGATCGTCGATAAATCCACGGTGCCAGTCGGCACGGCGCTGCAGGTCAGCAACGTGGTCGAAGCCGAACTAAAGGCGCGCGGACTGGAAGGTTCGGACGAACACGGCTTCTCGGTCGTGTCGAATCCGGAGTTCCTCAAGGAAGGCGCCGCCGTGGACGACTTCATGCGGCCGGATCGCATCGTGATCGGTATCGACGACGACGAGAACGGCAAGCTTGCGCGCGAGAAGATGAAGCGGCTCTACGCGCCGTTCAACCGGAATCACGAGCGCACGCTTTACATGGACGTGCATTCCGCCGAGTTCACCAAGTACGCGGCCAACGCCATGCTGGCCACGCGCATCTCGTTCATGAACGACCTGTCGAATCTCGCGGACATGGTCGGCGCGGATATCGAAGCGGTGCGACGCGGGATCGGTTCGGACCCGCGCATCGGCTATCACTTTTTGTATGCGGGCTGCGGCTACGGCGGCTCGTGTTTCCCGAAGGATGTGCAGGCGCTCGTTCAGACCGCGCGTGAAAACGGCCATCGGCTGCGCATTCTCGAAGCGGTCGAGGAAGTCAACGACGCGCAAAAGGAAGTGCTCGTCAACAAGATCGTCAGGCGCATGGGCGAGGATCTGCGCGGGCGCACGTTCGCCGTGTGGGGGCTCGCGTTCAAGCCCAATACCGACGACATGCGCGAGGCGTCGAGCCGGCGCATCGTCGAGGCGCTGCTCTCGCGCGGCGCGACCGTGCGCGCTTACGATCCCGTCGCATTGCAGGAAGCCGAACGCGTACTCGCGCTCGATCTGGCCGAGCGGCCCGACGACATCAAGCGTCTGCACTTCGTGCGCTCGCAGCAGGAAGCGCTGACGGATGCGGATGCGCTCGTCATCGTGACCGAATGGAAGGAGTTCAAGAGCCCGGACTTCGCGCATCTGAAGAGCGCGTTGAAAATGCCGGTGATCTTCGACGGCCGCAATCTGTATGAACCGGAAGCGATGTCCGAGATGGGCATCGATTACTACGCAATAGGACGTCCTCATGTCGCTCTCGACAGTAACGGCAAGCGCAGCTGATTCCGCCGACATTCCGGTGGTGCCGCGCGCGCGCATTTCGGCGGCGCGCGTGCTCGTAGTGGGCGACGTGATGCTCGACCGCTACTGGTTCGGCGACGTGAATCGCATCTCGCCGGAAGCGCCCGTGCCTGTCGTGCACGTGCAGCGTAAGGAAGACCGCTTGGGCGGCGCGGCCAACGTCGCGCGCAATGCGGCGGCGCTCGGCGCGCAGGCTGGCCTCTTGTGTGTGGTCGGGCATGACGAACCGGGCGAGCGCATCGTCGAATTGCTGGGCGAGAGCCGGGTCGCGGGCCATCTCGAACGCGATCCCGAACTGCTGACGACCATCAAGCTGCGCGTGCTGTCGCGGCAGCAGCAACTGCTGCGTGTCGATTTCGAAAACACGCCGAATCACGAAGTGCTGGCGGCGTGCCTCGCGCGCTTCGCGGAACTGCTGCCGCAGCACGACGTCATCCTCATGTCGGACTATGCGAAGGGCGGGCTCACGCACGTCACGCAGATGATCAGCGAGGCGCGGCAAGCAGGCAAGCCGGTGCTGGTCGACCCCAAAGGCGACGACTGGGACCGCTATCGCGGCGCGACACTCATCACGCCGAATCGCGCGGAGTTGCGCGAGGTGATCGGGCAGTGGAAGTCGGAAGAAGATTTGCACGAGCGCGTGAACAAGCTGCGCGCGGAACTCGACCTGAGCGCGCTCTTGCTCACGCGTTCGGAAGAGGGCATGACACTCTTCACCGAGAACCAGGTGCTGCACACTTCGGCCGAAGCACGCGAAGTGTATGATGTCTCGGGCGCGGGCGACACCGTCATCGCGACCGTCGCGACCATGCTCGGCGCGGGTGTGCCGCTCGTCGATTCCGTGGCTTATGCGAACCGCGCGGCGGGTATCGTGGTTGGCAAGCTCGGCACCGCGACCGTCGATTACAACGAACTCTTCGCCTGACTCTTCGGGCAACTCGGGCAACTCCATCATGACCTTCATCGTTACCGGAGCGGCTGGCTTCATCGGCAGCAATATCGTCAAGGCGCTCAACGAGCGCGGCGAGCATCGCGTGATCGCGGTGGACAACCTCACGCGTGCCGACAAGTTCAAGAATCTCGTCGATTGCGAGATAGACGATTACCTCGACAAGACCGAATTCGTCGAGCGCTTCAGGCGCGGCGACTTCGGTCAGGTGCGCGCGGTGTTCCATGAAGGCGCCTGTTCGGACACGATGGAAACCGACGGCCGCTACATGATGGAGAACAACTTCCGTTACAGCCGCGACGTGATGGATATCTGTCTCGCACAGGGCGCGCAGTTTCTCTACGCGTCCTCGGCTGCGACGTATGGCGGTTCGAGCCGCTTCGTCGAAGAGCGCGAATACGAAAAGCCGCTCAACGTCTACGGTTATTCGAAGCTGCTGTTCGACCAGATCGTGCGTCAGGTGTTGCCGAAGGCGGGCAGCCAGATCGTCGGCTTTCGCTACTTCAACGTCTACGGTCAGCGCGAAACGCATAAGGGTCGCATGGCGTCCGTGGCGTTCCACAACTTTAATCAGTTTCGCTCGGAAGGCAAGGTCAAGCTCTTCGGCGAATACAACGGTTATGCCGCAGGCGAGCAGACGCGCGATTTCGTCTCCGTCGAAGACGTGGTCAAGGTGAATCTGTACTTTCTCGATCATCCGGAGAAGTCGGGCATCTTCAATCTCGGCACGGGCCGCGCGCAGCCGTTCAACGACATCGCCTCGACGGTCGTCAACTCGTTGCGCGCACTGAATGGCGAGGCCGCGCTCTCGCTGGCGGAGCTCGTGCAGCGCGGCTTGATCGAATACGTGCCGTTCCCGGATGCGCTGCGCGGCAAGTATCAATGCTTCACGCAGGCGGACCAGTCGCATCTGCGCGCGGCCGGTTACGACGCGCCGTTTCTGACGGTGCAAGAGGGTGTCGATCGCTACGTGCGTTGGCTATTCGGCCAGCTATAAAGGCAATCGAAGTCTCTCTACACTGGGTCTCGCGGTCGGCACTGTTCGCCGGCCGGTTCTTCTGGAGACTCAGTCATGTTCAAGCAAGCATTCTCAACGATCGTCGCGCTCGCGCTCACCTTTTCCATCGGTTCCGCGCTCGCGGCGGTCGATGTCAACACCGCCAACGCCGACGCCCTGCGCGGCATCAAGGGCATCGGCCCGGCCAAGGCGAAAGCCATCCTCGATGAACGTCAGGCGCACGGCCCCTTCAAGGACGCGTCCGATCTCGGCTCGCGCGTGAAGGGCATGGGCGGCAAGACCGTATCGCGCCTGGAGGCCGAAGGACTGAGCATCGGCGCGGCACCGAAAGCGGCAGCGCCCAATTCCGTGAACGCGACGCCGGTCTCGGCATCGACGGCGGCGAAGCCCGTGGTCGTCAAGAAATAGCCGGCGGCTCTTTCCTCGCATCAAAAAAGCTCCTTCAGCCTCGGATGGTTTGGGCTCCCCGCGGTCTGTCTCGTCGCGGGGTTTTTGCATGAACGCCGATGCGCCCGGCATTCCATCCGTGCAAGAGGGGTGAAGAACATGGAAAGGACCGCTGGGCTACAATCGACGGATTCCCATACCAAATCCCCACGAAGATCGCACGCGGTGTGACCTTTTCGGCGGGATATGAATCCGGTCCGCTTATGGCTTACATGACTATCGAAGACACGATCGGCAACACGCCGCTCGTGCAACTCGTCCGCGTCGTGGACGATGAAATCCGCAGCCGCAACAACGTCGTTCTCGGCAAGCTGGAAGGCAATAACCCGGCGGGATCGGTGAAAGACCGTCCGGCACTGTCGATGATCAGGAAAGCTGAGGAACGCGGCCGCATCAAGCCCGGCGACACGCTGATCGAATCGACGAGCGGCAACACCGGTATCGCGCTTGCCATGGCTGCGGCAGTGCGCGGCTACAAGATGGTGCTGATCATGCCGGAGGACTTGTCCATCGAGCGCCGGCAGAGCATGGGCGCGTATGGCGCGCAGATCATCCTCACGCCGGTCACGGGCGGCATGGAATACGCGCGCGATTTGGCCGACCAGATGCAGCGCGATGGCCGCGGCATCATCCTCGATCAATTCGCCAATCCGGACAATCCGCTCGCGCACTACGAAACCACCGGGCCGGAACTGTGGAAGCAGACGGAAGGACGCATCACGCACTTCGTCTCGTCGATGGGCACCACGGGCACGATCATGGGCGTGTCGCAGTTTCTGAAAGAGAAGAACGAGCAGATCGAGATCGTCGGTGCGCAGCCGGAGGAAGGCTCGCGCATTCCGGGCATCCGCAAATGGCCGGAAGCGTATCTGCCGAAAATTTTCGATCGTAGCCGCGTGGATCGCGTCGAGAACGTGAGTCAGGCAGCGTCGGAAGCGATGGCGCGCCGGCTGGCATCGGTCGAAGGCATCTTCGCGGGCATTTCGTCGGGCGGCGCGTGCGAAGTCGCGCTGCGCGTGGCGCGTCAGGTCGAGAACGCGACCATCGTGTTCGTGGTGTGCGATCGCGGCGACCGCTATTTGTCTACAGGCGTGTTTCCCGCGTGAGTCCTTCCGCGGCCGAAAAAAAAAAACCCCGGCGCGCCGGGGTTTTTGCTTGGTGCCAAAGAAGCCCTTACTGCGCGCCTGTTGCCATGCGCGCCTTCACGGCCTCGCCAAGCTGATACACCGCGAGCGCATAAAAGAAGCTGCGGTTATAGCGCGTCAATGCATAGAAGTTCCTGAGCCCGAGCGTGTATTCGGTGGCGCGGCCCGGCGTGGGTAGATCGACGACCGTAAGCGGCGTGCCGGCTTCGGCATCGACATTAAGGCCCGGCTGGTCGATTATCATGCCCGCTTTCGTCAGTTGCGCGAGCGACCAGCGCGGCTCCGGCTGACCGTTCGCGGCCGCTTCCGCGATACCCTGACTGCCGACATCGCCCGCGATTTTCCACACCACCGGTCGCCCGGGTTCCCAACCGTTCTGCTTCAGATAATTCGCGACACTGCCGATGGCATCCGCCGGACTCGTGCGCAGATCGATACGGCTGTTGCCGTCGTAATCCACCGCATATTGCACGATGCTGCTTGGCAGAAACTGCGGAATGCCGATCGCGCCCGTGTACGAGCCGAGCACGGTGGTCGGGTCGATTTGCGCGTCGCGCGTCCAGACCAGCAGGTCTTCGAGATTCTTGCGGAAGGTCGCCTGACGGTCCACGCGATTCGGCACATTGGGGTAGTCGAACGTGAGCGTGGTCAGCGCGTCGAGCGCGCGGAAGTTGCCCATGTATTTGCCGTAGATCGTCTCCACGCCGATGATCCCGACGATCACTTCCGGCGGCACTCCGAACTGCTCGGAGGCGCGCTGCAGCGTCGCCTGATTCGCGCGCCAGAATTTCACGCCCGCGTTGATGCGCACCGGCTCGATGAAGCGCGCCTGATACGCGCGCCAGTTCTTCGCGGACGGCGTGGGCGAAGGCAGCACTAGCTTGACTGCCGTCGCCGAATAACTGACGTGATTGAAGAGGTCGTGCAGCGCGGCGGAGTCGAAATCGTAGCGCGCGACCATGTCGTTGATGAACGCATCGACATTCGGGTTGTTCGCGTAGCGCTGCGGAACGATCTCTTCCTCGAAATCCTGTCCTTGCGGCGTTGCGGTTTGCGGTTGCTGCGACTGCGCCCACGCGCTGTTGCCGCCAAACGTGGCGATCGCGCAAACGAACGAGGCGAGAAGGGCGCGCTTGAGCGAGACAGGAGAGACGAACGGGGCGAACTGAAAAGTCATAGTCTGCGTGGTTGTGCGATAAGGGGCGTAGCCGGATGTTCGAACGGTCAGACGCCTGCTGAACGGTGCAACGATCCGCAACGTTTCTCAACGGAACGCAGCGGCCGGCGACATGCCGTGCACGCATGCAAGGCTGCCTTCGGCTCGGGGCAGTATAACCGACGCATGGTGCCCGGACTGCCGTGGAGAGCGAGAAGGCGGCCGTTTCGAACGGTGTGGTAACTTAACGTCAAATGCGCGGTGCGGGATACGCGTATGACGAAAAAACACGAGACGAGAGCCGACCCCGACGGCACTGCGAGACATCATGGCCACCGGCTTTTACTCCCACCCCGACTGCCTCAAGCATGACAACGGCGAGTGGCATCCCGAATGCGCGGCGCGTTTGCAGGCGATTGAAGATCAACTGATCGCAAGCCGCATCGACATGCTCGTCGAGCGCGAGGAAGCACCGCTCGCCGGGGAAACCGACCTAGCGCGCGTGCACACGCAGTCGCATATCGATTACATCAAGAGCCGCACGCCCGAGCATGGCAGAAGCGAACTCGACCCGGATACGTCGATGTGTCCGCAGTCGTATCGCGCGGCCTTGCGTGCGGCGGGCGCGGCGATCGCGGCGACCGATGCCGTCATCGGAGGCCGATACGAAAACGCGTTTTGCAGTGTGCGTCCGCCGGGTCATCATGCCGAGCCCGCGCGCGCGATGGGCTTTTGTCTCTTCAATAACGTGGCCATTGCGGCGCGGCACGCGCTCGAAGTGCACGGTCTGCAGCGCGTCGCCGTGATCGATTTCGACGTGCATCACGGCAACGGCACCGAAGCTGCGTTCACGGGCGACTCGCGCGTCATGATGTGCAGCTTCTTCCAGCATCCGTTCTATCCGTTCACGGGCGCGGACAATCACGCGTCGAACATGGTCAACGTGCCGCTGCCCGCGCGCACCAAGGGCATGGCAGTACGCGAAGTGGTCGACCTGATGTGGCTGCCGCGCCTCGAGGAATTCAAGCCGCAGATGCTGTTCGTCTCGGCGGGCTTCGATGCGCACCGCGAAGACGATCTCGGCAACATGGGACTTGTCGAGGACGATTACGCGTGGATCACCGAAAAGATTCGCGCGGTGGCCGAGCGTCATGCACAAGGGCGCATCGTCAGTTGTCTCGAAGGCGGCTACAACCTCTCGGCGCTCGGGCGCAGCGTCGTCGCGCATCTTCGAGCGCTGGCCGAAATCTAGCCTGTCACGGATGCGTGCGCGCATAGTCGGCGCGCACGAGCGTCCAGTCGATGAGCGCGCGAATCACGCGATCGCGGTCCAGGTCGTTGAGCGTCTCGTGATAGCTGCCGTCGATCATTTCGAGCGTGCTGTCGGTCGAGCCCGCGTTGGCTTCGAATTCACGGCTGCCGGCCGGATCGCAGATGACATCCGCCGTGCCATGAAACACCAGAAGCGGCAACTTGATGAGATCGCGCTTTGCCGCGATGCGCTCCATCGCCGCGAGAATCTGCGCGCCCGTGCGAGCCGGAACCGGACCATGATGCACGAGCGGATCGCGCCGGTTCGCCTCGACGACGCCGGGCGCGCGAGAGAGCAGCGCGGGATCGATCGAGAACGCGGGCCAGCGCGGCATCAGCGTGCCGACGATGCGGTTGAGCGTCGTCTTCCAGCGCGGCGTGCCGCTGCCAATGCGCAATGCCGGGCTCGACAAAATCAATCCAGCCAGCTTCTTCTCGCTCTCGCGTTCGGCGGCATGGAGCGCGGCAATCGCGCCGCCCATGCTGTGGCCCATCAGAAAGAGCGGCGTGTCGGCGGGCGGTGTCGTGGCGCAGGCTTCGAGAAGCACTTCGGCATCGAGCAGATAGTCGGTGAAGACGCGCACCCACGCACGCTCGCCCGACGACTTGCCGTGACCCCGCAGATCGATTGCGAACAGTTCGATGCCCGCCGCGTTGAGCACTAGCGCCAGCGCGTCGTAGCGGCCGGCATGTTCGGCAAGGCCATGCACGAGCGCGATGCGCGCTGTCGGCTCCAGTGGAGGCTTCGGCTGCCAGCGGTGCAGGAAGAGTTCGACGCCCTGGCGTGTGGTGACGGTGCTGGTGGAGTAGACGTTGGTTGGCATGCGGTGAGCTTCGAAGTGATCGGCTGCGGCCAGGCATCAAGCAAATTCGATTCAGTAATTAAATCATCGAAATTCATTATTAAACAGAATGTTGATGCTCCGGTAAAATCCTGCGGCTGAACAGCAACGAAGTTAGAACGAGCGGCGGCTGGCTGCGCGGACGCTACAGTGTCCGCGAAAGCCTCCCGCCGTTTGTATTTTCCGGACCACGCATGAATCACGTCCTGGTCGAATGATCGAAATCCGCAATCTCTCACAGCGTTTCGCGAGCCCACGAGGCTGGGTCGAAGCGCTACACAACGTCAATCTGACGATTCCCGCCGGCGAAGTGTTCGGCATCATCGGGCGCAGCGGCGCGGGTAAGAGCACGCTGGTGCGCACCATCAACCTGCTGACGCGACCGAGCGAAGGCAGCGTCGTGGTCGATGGCCGCGATCTCATGACGCTCGGCAAGCACGACTTGCGCGCCGCGCGCCGTGACATCGGCATGATCTTCCAGCATTTCAACCTGCTGTCGTCGCGCACGGTGTTCGACAACGTCGCGCTGCCGCTCGAACTCGCGGGCAACAAGCGCGCGGAGATCGAGGCCGTGGTGTTGCCGCTGCTCGAACTCGTCGGCCTCACCACGCACAAGGACAAATATCCCGCGCAGATCAGCGGCGGGCAGAAGCAGCGCGTGGGTATCGCGCGCGCGCTTGCGAGCAAGCCGAAAGTGCTGCTCTCCGATGAAGCCACCTCCGCGCTCGATCCCGAAACCACGCGTTCCATTCTCGACCTGCTGCGCAAAATCAATCGCGAGCTCGGGCTCACGATCGTGCTTATCACGCATCAGATGGACGTCATCAAGCAAGTGTGCGATCGCGTCGCCGTGCTCGATGCCGGGCGCGTGGTCGAAGAGGGCAAGGTGGTCGATGTCTTCATGCAACCGCATCACGAAGTCACGCGCGCGCTGATCGGCGATGTCATCGCGCACGAGTTGCCGCCCGCGCTCAAGGTGCGCGTGGCCGAGCGTCTCAAGACCGGCAGCGGCCATTTGCTGCGGCTCGCGTTCACGGGCTCGGGCGTCGATCAGCCGATTCTCTCCGAGACCATCCGCCGCTACGAGCTCGACTTCAATATCCTGCATGGCCAGATCGACGAGATTCAGGGCCAGGCGTTCGGCTCGCTCGCGGTGCTCGCGGGCGGTCAGCCGGTGAAGGTCGCCGAGGCGATTACTTATTTGCGCTCGCAAGGCGTCGTGGTGGAGGAGCTTTCCCATGTTGAGTGAAATGTTCGACATGTTCGTGCAGTCGTTCTGGGAGACGCTGATCATGGTCGGCATCTCCGGGCTGATCGGCGCGGCGCTTGGGCTTCCGCTCGGCGTGCTCCTGTATCTGACGGATCGCGACGGCGTGCTGCCCAATCTCGCCGTGAATCGAGTGCTCGGCGGCATCGTCAATGCCGTGCGCTCGACGCCGTTCATCATTCTGCTCGTCGCGGTCATTCCCTTTACGCGGCTCGTCGTGGGCTCGTCCATCGGTACGGCGGCGGCTGTCGTGCCGCTGACCATCGCGGCCGCGCCGTTCATCGCGCGGCTCGTCGAAACCGCGTTGCGCGAGGTGGATCGCGGGCTTATCGAAGCCGCTCAGGCCATGGGCGCGACCACGCGGCAGATCGTCTTCAAGGTGCTGCTGCCGGAATCGTTGCCGGGCGTGGTGGCGGGGCTGACCATCACGTTCGTTTCGCTTGTCGGTTATTCGGCGATGGCCGGTGCAATCGGCGGCGGCGGGCTCGGCGACCTCGGCATCCGCTACGGTTATCAGCGCTTCTTGCCCGAAGTGATGCTCACGGTGGTCATCATCCTCATCGTGTTCGTGCAGCTCGTGCAGTCGTTCGGCGACTGGCTCGTGCGCCGTCTCAGTCACAAGTGAAGTTCGCATCAACCTCATAACGAAAGGTCAGTTCATGCAACGTCGATTCATTCTGAAGTTCGCCGCCGCGTTGTCCGCGGTCATGCTGGTCAGCGGCGTCGCGCATGCCGAAGACGCGATCAAGGTCGGTGTGACGGGCGGGCCGCACGCGCAGATCTTGGATGTCGTGAAGCAGGTCGCGGCGAAGAACGGCCTGAAGATCACGGTCATCGAGTTCTCGGACTATGTGCAGCCGAACGCCGCGTTGTCCGCGGGCGACCTCGACGCGAACAGCTATCAACACTTGCCGTATCTCGATGCACAGGTGAAGGATCGCGGCTACAAGCTCATCAAGGTCGCCGACACGGTGACGTTCCCTATGGGCATCTACTCGAAGAAGATCAAGTCGCTTGGCGAGTTGCAGAACGGCGCGCGCGTTGCGGTTCCGAACGATCCTACCAACGGCGGCCGCGCATTGCTGCTGCTGCAAAAGCAAGGCTTGCTCAAGCTGCGCGCCGATGCCGGATTGAAGGCGACGCCTATCGATATCGTCGAAAATCCGAAGAAGCTGAAGATCGTCGAACTCGATGCCGCGCAGATTCCGCGCTCGCTCGCCGACGTGGACGCCGCCGCGATCAACACGAACTTCGCGATGGAAGCGGGTCTCAAGCCGAACGCGGATGCCATCGCGATCGAAGATCCGCATGGTCCGTACGCCAACATCATCGCCATTCGCGCGGTGGACAAGGACAAGCCTTGGGTTGCGAAGCTGGTGGCCGCGTATCACTCGCCGGAAGTGAAGCAGTTCATCGCCGGCAAATACTCGGGCGCGGTGATTGCCGCCTGGTAAGCCAGCAGAAAGCGGACTGCGGGTTTTTTGGGATAGTGAATAGAACGGTCGTTCGATATTATTCGGTGTATGCCGATCGTGCGTCGCCTCGCCCACCCGTTTCGGCGGGGGAAGCGCACACGCAGCGCTCGTATAATGTGAGGCTGGGTTGACTCAATCGATCGCCGAATCCGCAAGGAATCGGAAGAACAAGCTTCCTCCGTTAGCGCGGAGAGACCCTTTTGGAGCGTGTGGATGAAAATTCTGGTGCCAGTCAAGCGCGTGGTCGACTACAACGTGAAGGTCCGGGTCAAGTCGGACAACACGGGTGTCGATATCGCCAACGTGAAGATGTCCATGAACCCGTTCGACGAGATCGCCGTGGAAGAGGCGGTGCGTCTGAAAGAAGCGGGCGTGGCAACCGAAGTGATCGCCGTGTCGTGCGGCGTCACGCAATGCCAGGAAACGCTGCGCACGGCGCTTGCAATCGGCGCGGATCGCGCCATCCTCGTCGAGTCCCCGGATGAGTTGCAGCCGCTTGCCGTCGC
>NZ_JALQDD010000014.1:0-461 GCF_023631405.1 Caballeronia sp. GAWG2-1 | reverse complement strand
CGCACGGCGCTTGCAATCGGCGCGGATCGCGCCATTCTCGTCGAGTCCGTCGATGAGTTGCAGCCGCTTGCCGTCGCCAAACTGCTCAAGGCGTTGGTCGATCAAGAAAAGCCCGAACTCGTCATCCTCGGCAAACAAGCAATCGACGACGACTCGAATCAGACCGGACAGATGCTCGCCGCGCTGGCAGGCTTGCCGCAAGCGACGTTTGCATCGAAGGTCGTCGTGGCCGACGGCAAAGCCACCGTGTCGCGCGAAGTCGACGGCGGCGCGGAAACGCTGTCGCTGAAGCTGCCCGCTGTCATCACCACCGACCTGCGCCTGAACGAGCCGCGTTATGTGACGCTGCCCAACATCATGAAGGCGAAGAAGAAGCCGCTGACGGTCGTGAAGCCGGCCGACCTTGGCGTGGACGTCGCGCCGCGACTGAAGACGCTGAAGGTCGTCGAGCCGCCCAAGCG